>NZ_JBHUWW010000008.1:78722-129137 GCF_042669755.1 Kitasatospora sp. NPDC057223
ATAACAACACTATTTCCTCCGGCGCCCGTTCCCTTTTTGTATACGCCACTGGTCCGGGCCGGGGGCGGGGGGGGGTGGGGGGGGGGGGGGGGCTCCGCCCCCCACCCCCCTGTCATGTCCCAAACCTGTAAGTTGCGGCCTCGTGGTTCGTAAGTCACGACTCAGTATCGTGTTTTTGCGAAATCCTGTAGACATCTTGTGGTCATCTGTCGGGTGGTGGTTAAGTGAGCGGCGCCACCAGGGGGAGCCCGAACGGAGGCCCCGCCCAGGGGCCCCGCAAGGACACCGCCGGGGGCACCGAAGCCGCAGAGTGCACCACCTCACCCGCACGTCCCCGCTCCGTCCGTAGGACGGCGCGGCCCCCACCGGAACACATGGGCTCTCCTGCGCCCCGAGCGCCAACCGTGCCCACCGTGCTTGTAGAAGGGTCCACCCGCACATGAAGACCAACGGACTTCTCCGCAGATCCGCCGTCGCAGTGGTCGTCGGCGCCCTGGCCTTCTCGGCCGCCGCCTGCAGCAGCTCCGCCGACGACAAGTCGTCGGGCGGCGACTCCGGCAAGTCGAGCGACGCGGCGGCCCCGCTGGACCCGGCGACCAAGGTGACCATCACCGCCGACTGCCAGCCGCCGACCACCAAGCCCGCCGAGCGCAAGCAGTGGGACGACGACATCGCGGCGTTCAACAAGATCTACCCGAACGTCACGATCAAGGCCACGGACGGTTCGCCGTGCGAGGAGCCCGCGAAGTTCACCGCGCAGCTCGCGGGCAAGACGCAGCCGGACCTCTTCTACGCGTACTTCACCGACACCAACCAGATCCTGGACGCCGGTGCCGCGGAGGACATCTCGGCCTACGTCAACGAGAAGACCGTCCCCGCGCTGAAGGACATCGACCCGTCCGTCCTGAGCACCCTCAAGGACAGTGACGGCAAGCTCTACGGCCTGCCGGTCACGAACTACAAGATGGGCCTGATCTACAACCGCAAGCTCTTCAAGCAGGCCGGCCTGGACCCCGACAAGCCGCCGACCACCTGGGCCGAGATCCGCGAGGACGCGAAGAAGATCGCCGCCCTCGGCAACGGCATCAACGGCTACGGCGACTACAGCGCCACCAACCAGGGCGGCTGGCACTTCACCGCCGAGCTCTACGGCGTCGGCGGCAAGATGCTCTCCGACGACGGCAAGAAGGTCGCCTTCAACAGCGCCGAGGGCAAGCAGGTCCTGCAGAACCTGTACGACATGCGCTGGACCGACAACACCATGGGCGCCACCCAGGGCCTGAAGTGGCCGGACCTCATGACGCAGACCTCGACCGACAAGCTCGGCATCTACGTCGGCGCGCCGGACGACATCACGTACATGGTGCAGACCCTCAAGGGCAACTACGAGGACTACGGCATGGGCCCCGTCCCCGGCGGCAAGGCCGCGCTGCTCGGCGGTGACGGCCGCTTCTTCAAGAAGGGCTCCACCCCGGACCAGATCAAGGCCGGCGTCGCCTGGGTGAACTTCAAGTACCTCACCATGGGCAAGGGCCAGTTCGACTACTCCCGCAACAAGGGTGACGGCCTGCCCGTCGGCATCCCGCAGCCGAACTTCTTCACCGGCGCCTCCCTGGAGGCCGACAACACCGCGAAGGCCGCCAGCGCGACCGTCCCGGTGAAGAACTACGCGCCGTACGTCTCGACCCTGGTGCCCGGACGGACCGAGCCGGCCAACGCCCAGCAGCTCTACAAGGTGCTGGACGCCGCCGTCTCCGCCGTGCTCACCGACAAGGGGGCGGACATCAACAAGCTGCTGTCCGACGCCGAGACCCAGGCCAACCAGGTCCTGAGCAGCCTCCAGTAGCAGCGGACGGGGGCCGGCCCAGGCGCCGGCCCCCGTACCCCTGGCAACCGTCCACCTGGCAGCAGTCCACCGACCAGCCAGCAGCGCCAGCACACCAGGAGAACCGATGGCCGGGACCATCTCCCCCTACAAGACCAACCGCCGGTCCGCGCCGGCGGGCCGTGGCCCCGGCGGGGGCCGGGACAGCTCCGGGGGCCGGGACCGTACGGGGTTCGGCCAGAAGGTGCGCCGCAACATCACCGCCCACGGCTTCCTGTTCGGGGCGCTGCTGTGCTTCGGGTTCTTCACCTGGTACCCGATGGTCCGCGAAGTGATCATGAGCTTCCAGAAGACCAAGCGCGGCAAGACCACCTGGGTCGGCCTCGACAACCTGGACCGGATCTTCCACGACCCGGATTTCTGGCACGCCTGGCGCAACACCTTCCTGTTCACCGCGCTCGCGCTGGTGCTCGGCTTCGCGCTGCCGTTCTTCGTCGCGGTGCTGCTCAACGAACTGCGGCACGCCAAGGCCTACCTGCGGATCCTGGTCTACATCCCGGTGATGATGCCGCCGGTCGCGGCGGTGCTGCTGTTCAAGTACTTCTACAACCCCGACTACGGGCTGTTCAACGACATCCTGAAGACGCTGCACCTGCCCACCTCGGCCTGGCTCAACTCCCCGGACACCGCGATGGTCTCGGTGGTGATCGCGGCCACCTGGATGAACATGGGCGGCGCCACCCTGATCTACCTGGCGGCCCTGCAGGGCATCCCCGGCGAGCTGTACGAGGCGGCCGACCTGGACGGCGCCGGCCTGCTGCGCAAGATCTGGCACGTCACCATCCCGCAGACGCGGCTCATCCTGTCGCTGCTGCTGCTGCTCCAGATCGTCGCGACCATGCAGGTCTTCGTCGAGCCGTTCCTGCTGACCGGCGGCAACGGTCCGCAGAACTCCACCATGACGGTCGTCTACCTGGTCTACGAGTACGCGTTCGACCTGGGCGGCAACAACTACGGCGTGGCCTCCGCGCTCGGCCTGGTCATGCTCGTGGTGCTCGCCGGATTCTCCGCTCTGTACGCGCGGCTGAGCCGCGACAACGACTAGGAAGGGAGCCGACCATGGCAGTGAAAGAACCCCAGATGCGCACGCTCGTCGCGCAGACCCAGCTCAACCGGCCGCTCGGGAAGGCCGTCTACTGGACGGTCCTGACCGTCGTGGTGGTCGTCTTCACCCTGGTCTTCATCGGCCCGCTGTACTGGCTGGTGACCGGCGGCCTGAAGTCCACCCAGGAAGTCGTCCAGAACCCGCCCACGTTCTTCCCGTCGAAGATCCACTGGGGCACGTACGCCACCGCCTGGCACCAGCTCAAGATGGGCCGGCTGCTGTTCAACACCGTCTACTACGCGTTCGGCGCGCTCGCCTTCCAGCTGGTCTTCGACGTCGCCGCGGCCTACTCGCTGTCCAAGCTGCGGCCGGCGCTCGGCAACGTCATCCTCGGCATGATGCTCGCGACGCTGATGATCCCGTCGGCCGTCCTGATCGTGCCGCAGTACCTGACCGTCCTGGACCTGCCGATCCTGCACCTGAACCTGATCAGCACCCCGTGGGCGATCTGGCTGCCCACCGTCGCCAACGCCTTCAACATCTTCCTGCTGAAGCGGTTCTTCGACTCCATCCCGCAGGACCTGCTCGCGGCGGCCGCGATCGACGGCGCCTCCCCGCTGCGGACCCTGCGCTCGATCGTGCTGCCGATGTCCAAGCCGATCCTGGGCGTCGTGTCGATCTTCGCGGTGGTCAACGTCTGGAAGGACTTCCTCTGGCCGCTGCTGGTCCAGCCGAACCCGGCCGACCAGACGCTGAACATCGGCATCCGCTCGCTCGCCACCGGCCTCCCGCAGAACGTCATCATCGCCGCCCTGGCCATCGCCTCGGCCCCGACGATCGTGTTCTTCCTGATCTTCCAGCGCAGCATCATGTCCGGCCTGACCTCCGGCGGCCTCAAGGGCTGACCAGCCGAGAGCAGTGCCCGCAGGACCAGCCGCCGGCCCCGTCCAGCCCTCCCCGCGAACGGGCCGGCGGCTAGAGACCGACCACGCCCTTCTCCGCTTCCGGTCGAAAGGACCCCCCACCGTGGGACAGAACTCCAGGCTCCAGCCCGAGCAATCGGACTGGTGGCGCGACGCGGCGATCTACCAGGTCTACCCGCGCAGCTTCGCCGACGGCAACGGCGACGGCACGGGGGATCTGGCCGGGGTCCGCTCCCGCCTCCCGTACCTGGCCGAACTCGGCGTCGACGCGATCTGGTTCAACCCCTGGTACCCGTCCCCGATGGCGGACGGCGGCTACGACGTCGCCGACTACCGCGACGTGGACCCGCTGTTCGGCACCCTGGAGGAGGCCGAGAAGCTGATCGACGAGGCGCTGGGGTTCGGCATCCGCACCATCGTCGACATCGTCCCCAACCACGTCTCCTCCGACCACCCGTGGTTCCAGGAGGCAATCGCCGCCGCGCCCGGCAGCCCGGAGCGCGAGCTGTTCCACTTCCGCCCCGGCCGCGGCCAGAACGGTGAACTGCCCCCCAACGACTGGGTGTCCGAGTTCGGCGGCTGCCCCTGGACCCGCACCACGGACCCGGACGGCGCCCCCGGCGACTGGTACCTGCACCTGTTCGCCGTCCAGCAGCCCGACCTCAACTGGGCCCACCCGCAGGTCCGCTCCGAGCACGAGTCGATCCTGCGGTTCTGGTTCGACCGCGGCGCGGCCGGCGTACGGATCGACTCGGCGGCGCTGCTCGCCAAGGACCCGGCGCTGCCCGACTTCGTCAAGGACGTCGACCCGCACCCGTACGCCGACCTCGAAGAGCTGCACGACATCTACCGCTCGTGGCGGGCCATCGCCGACTCCTACCCGGGCACCCGGATCCTGATCGGCGAGGTCTGGCTGCCCGACGCCGAACGCTTCGCCCGCTACCTGCGCCCGGACGAGCTGCACACCGCCTTCAACTTCGACTTCCTGGCCCGCCCCTGGGACGCGGACGGGCTGCGCGTCTCCATCGACTCCACCCTCGCGCTGCACGCCCCCGTCGGCGCGCCGGCCACCTGGGTGCTCTGCAACCACGACGTCACCCGCACCGTCACCCGCTACGGACGCCGCGACACCCGCTTCGACTTCGCGACCAAGGCCTTCGGCACGCCGACCGACCTGGTGCTCGGCCTGCGCCGGGCCCGCGCCGCCGCGCTGCTCTCGCTGGCCCTGCCCGGCGCCGTCTACCTCTACCAGGGCGAGGAGCTGGGCCTGCCCGAGGTCGAGGACCTCCCCGTCGACCAGCTCCAGGACCCGATGCACCTGCGCTCCGGCGGCACCGACCCCGGCCGGGACGGCTGCCGCGTGCCGCTGCCCTGGGCGGGCGACGCGCAGCCGTACGGCTTCTCGCCGGAGGGCGTCCGGCCCTGGCTGCCGCAGCCCGCCGACTGGGCCGCGCTCACCGTCGAGGCGCAGGCCGCCGACCCGGCCTCGATGCTCTCGCTCTACCGCACCGCGCTGGGCATCCGGCGCGGCGAGGCCGGGCTGCGCGGTGACAAGTTCGAGTGGCTCACCGCCGAGCCCGGCGTCCTGGCGTTCCGCCGGGGCACCGACTTCCTCTGCGTCGTCAACCTCGGCGCGGAGCCGGTGCCGCTGCCCGCGAACACCGTGACCGTCCTGGCCAGCGGCCCGCTGGCCGACGGCCTGCTGCCGGCCGACACCGCCGCCTGGCTGCACCTGGCCTGACCCCGCTCGTCCGACGTTCGTCCCACGCTCGTCCGACCGCTCGCACCGTGAGGGGCCGCCGTCACCCCGCGCCCGGTGGGCGCCGGGCCGCCTGACAGCACCGCCGCCCACCGTAGGGCCGCGCCGTCCTTGAGGGAGGACGGCGCGGCCGCCCGGCCCCCTCTCCGCGCCGCCACCGCACTGCCGCACCGCTGAAGCTCCCGCACCGCCGCACTGCCCGCGCCACCGCACTGCTGAAGTCCCCGCACTGCCGCGCCATCGCACTGCCACTCCGCCGCACCGCCGCACCGCCGCATCGCCGCACTGCCCGCGCCACGTGCGCGACCCGCGCCAACTCCTGTCATGAGCTCGTCGGCCCTCCAGCGGAGGCTCCAGATGATGTCAGCTCGGTCACCGCCCATCGGGCACTCCTCGCCGCCGGTCACCCGGGCATCTCCCATGTCCCGAGCCCCGTGCCCGCGGCACTCACGGATCGGCACGCGAGCAGGACGTTCCCACCGCGCCTCCTCGCCCCCCACCCTGTCATCCTGACGAGATCAAGAGGACCCAGTGAGATCCACAGCTCCAATTCCCCGGCTGATGGCGGCACTTGCCTCAGCAAGCCTGCTGATCGTGGCCGGCCCGCTCCTGCCCACCGCTTCGGCGGCGGGCGGCCCCAACCTCGCGGCCGGCAAGGCCGTCTCGGCCAGCAGCGCGAACGGCGCACAGAGCGCCGCGCTGATCAACGACGGTAACCAGGGCACCTACTGGGAGAGCTCCGGCAGCTCCCTCCCGCAGTGGGTCCAGGTCGACCTGGGCAGCAGCACCAGCATCGACGAGGTCGTGCTGAAGCTCCCCGCCGGCTGGGGCGCCCGGACCGAGACGCTCGCCGTGCAGGGCAGCGCCGACGGCACCAGCTTCGCCACCATCACCAACTCGGCGACGTACTCGTTCGATCCGGGCGCCGGCAACACGGTGAAGATCAACTTCCCGGCGACCAACACCCGGTTCGTCCGGCTGGCCATCTCGGCCAACACCGGCTGGCCGGCCGCGCAGATCTCCGAGCTGGAGGTCCACGGCACGACCAGCTCCAGCGGCAACCTGGCCCAGGGCCGTACCCTCACGGCGAGCAGCACCTCGGACGTCTACGGTGCGGCCAACGCCAACGACGGCAACCAGGCCACCTACTGGGAGAGCGCCAACAACGCGCTGCCGCAGTGGATCCAGGCCGACCTCGGCTCGGCCGTCGCGGTCAACAAGGTGGTGCTGAAGCTCCCGGCGGGCTGGGGGACGCGCACCCAGACCCTGACCGTGCAGACCAGCACCGACGGCACCAACTTCGCCGACTCGGTGGCCTCGGCCGGCTACGTCTTCGACCCGGCCACCGGCAACACCGTGACGGTGCCGCTCGGCACCACCACCACCCGGTACGTCCGGGTGAAGGTCACCGCGAACACCGCGTGGCCGGCCGGCCAGCTGTCCGAGCTGGAGGTGTACGGGCCGACCACGGGTGACGTCCAGGCGCCGTCCGCGCCGTCGAACCTGGCGTACACCCAGCCCGCCTCCGGCCAGATCAAGCTGACCTGGAACGCGGCGACCGACAACACCGGCGTCACCGGCTACGACGTCTACGCCGACAACACCCTGGTCAGCAGCGTCGCCGGGAACGTCCTGACGTACACCGACAGCCGCCCGGACAGCGCCACCGTCTCGTACTTCGTGAAGGCGAAGGACGCGGCGGGCAACCAGTCCGGTGCCAGCAACACGGTGACCCGCACCGGTGCGGCCGGCGACACCCAGGCGCCGTCCGCGCCGTCGACCCTGGCGTACACCCAGCCGGCCTCCGGGCAGCTCAAGCTGACCTGGGGCGCCTCGTCCGACAACGTCGGCGTGACCGGCTACGACGTCTACGCCAACGGCGCCCTGCGGGCGAGCGTGGCGGGCAACGTCCTGACCTACACGGACAGCCAGCCCGACACGGCGACCGTCTCGTACTTCGTGAAGGCGAAGGACGCGGCGGCCAACCAGTCCGCGGCGAGCAACACCGTGATCCGCACCGGCACCAGCACGGGTGGCACCAACCTGGCCGGCGGCAAGCCGGTCACGGCGAACTCCAGCGTCTTCACCTTCGTCGCGGCGAACGCCACCGACAACGACGCCACCACCTACTGGGAGGGCGCGGGCGGCAGCTACCCCAACACCCTGACCACCCAGCTCGGTTCGAACGCGGTCGTGAACTCGGTCGTGCTGAAGCTCAACCCGTCCTCGGCCTGGTCCACCCGGACCCAGACCATCGAGGTGCTCGGGCGCGAGCAGAGCGCGAGCGGCTTCACCAGCATCTCGGCCGCGAAGGCGTACACCTTCGACCCGGCCTCCGGCAACACGGTGACGATCCCGGTCTCGGCCACCGTCGCCGACGTGCAGCTGAAGATCACCACCAACACCGGCTCCTCGGCCGGCCAGATCGCCGAGTTCCAGGTCATCGGCACCCCGGCGCCGAACCCCGACCTCACGGTCACCGCGACCTCGGCCACCCCCGCCTCCCCGGTGGAGACCGACCCGGTCACGCTGTCCGCGACGGTCAAGAACGTCGGCACGGCGGCCTCCGGCGCGACCAGTGTCAACGTCTACCTCGGCGCCACCAAGGTCGGCACCGCCCAGGTCGGCGCGCTGGCCGCGGGTGCATCCAGCACCGTCTCGGTGTCCGCGGGCCTGCAGAACGCGGGCAGCTACCAGGTGATCGCCAAGGTCGACGAGGCCAACGCCGTCATCGAGCAGGACGAGACCAACAACAGCTACACCAACCCGGCCGCGCTGGTCGTCGCCCAGGTCGCCAGCTCGGACCTGGTCGCCGCCCCGGTCAGCTGGACCCCGGGCAACCCGGCGGCCGGCAACAACGTCACCTTCACGGCGGCGATCAAGAACCAGGGCACCGTCGCCTCGGCGGGCGGCGCGCACAGCGTCACCCTGACCGTCGCGGACGCCACCACCGGCGCCGTGGTCAAGACCCTCACCGGCTCGTACACCGGTGCCATCGCGCCCGGTGCCACCGCCACCCCGGTGAACCTCGGCACCTGGACGGCCGGCAACGGCAAGTACACCGTGAAGACGGTGATCGCCAACGACGCCAACGAGCTCCCGGTCAAGCAGGCGAACAACACCAGCAGCCTGCCGCTGTACGTCGGACGCGGCGCCAACATGCCGTACGACACGTACGAGGCCGAGGACGGCGTCCTCGCGGGCGGCGCGGCCGTGGTCGGCCCGAACCGCACGGTCGGCGACATCGCGGGCGAGGCCTCCGGCCGCAAGGCCGTCACCCTGAACTCCACCGGCAGCTCGGTCGAGTTCACCACCAAGGCCAGCACCAACACGCTGGTCACCCGGTTCTCGATCCCGGACGCCGCGGGCGGCGACGGCATCAACTCCACCCTGAACGTCTACGTCAACGGCACCTTCCTGAAGGCTATCGACCTGACGTCCAAGTACTCCTGGCTGTACGGCAGCGAGACCGGCCCGGGCAACTCGCCGGGCGCCGGCGGGCCGCGTCACATCTACGACGAGGCCAACGTCCTGCTCGGGACGACCGTCCCGGCCGGCAGCAAGATCAAGCTGCAGAAGGACGCCGCCAACACCACCAACTACGCGATCGACTTCGTGAGCCTGGAGCAGGCCACCCAGATCGCCAACCCGGACCCGGCCAAGTACGTCGTGCCGACCGGCTTCGCGCAGGGCGACGTGCAGACCGCCCTGGACAAGGTCCGGATGGACACCACCGGCAACCTGGTGGGCGTCTACCTGCCGGCCGGTGACTACCAGACCGCGAACAAGTTCCAGGTCTACGGCAAGGCGATCAAGGTCGTCGGGGCCGGCCCCTGGTTCACCCGCTTCTACGCGCCGACCGACCAGTCCAACACGGACGTGGGCTTCCGCGCCCAGTCGACGGCCAACGGCTCCACGTTCTCCGGGTTCGGCTACTTCGGTAACTACACGTCCCGGATCGACGGCCCCGGCAAGGTGTTCGACTTCGCGAACGTCTCCGGCATCACGATCGACAACATCTGGACCGAGCACATGATCTGCATGTACTGGGGTGCCAACACGGACTCCATGGTGATCAAGAACTCGCGGATCCGGGACACCTTCGCCGACGGCATCAACATGACCAACGGCAGCACCGACAACCTCGTCACCAACAACGAGGCCCGCTCCACCGGTGACGACAGCTTCGCGCTCTTCTCCGCCATCGACTCCGGCGGCGCGGACGAGAAGAACAACATCTTCGAGAACCTGACCTCCATCCTCACCTGGCGGGCGGCCGGCGTCGCGGTCTACGGCGGCTACGACAACACCTTCCGCAACATCTACATCGCGGACACCCTGGTCTACTCGGGCATCACCATCAGCTCGCTGGACTTCGGGTACGCCATGAACGGGTTCGGCACCATCCCGACCAACCTGCAGAACATCTCCATCGTGCGGGCCGGCGGCCACTTCTGGGGGTCGCAGACCTTCGGCGGCATCTGGGTCTTCTCCGCCTCGAAGGTGTTCCAGGGCATCCGGGTGAGTGACGTCGACATCGTCGACCCGACCTACCACGGCATCATGTTCCAGACGAACTACTCGGGCGGCCAGCCGCAGAACCCGATCACCGACACCGTCTTCACCAACGTCTCGATCACCGGGGCGCAGAAGAGCGGCGACGCCTTCGACGCCAAGTCGGGCATCGCGATCTGGGCCAACGAGGCGGCCGAGGCCGGCCAGGGCCCGGCGGTCGGCTCGGTGACCTTCAACAACCTGCGACTGAGCAACAACTTCCAGAACATCAAGAACACCACCTCGACGTTCACCATCACCGTGAACCCGTAAGGATCCACCAGCAGGACGGTGCCGCCGGGAGACCCCTCCCGGCGGCACTCTGCTGTCCGGGCCCGGGCGCGTCATCGGGCGGCCGTTTGCGTCGGACCGCAAGCCAGCGCAAGGATCTTGCGCTCAGAACCGTACACTTTCGACCATGACACGACGACTTGCCCAGGTAGCCCAGAAGGTCGGGGTGAGCGAGGCCACGGTCAGCCGGGTGCTGAACGAGAAGCCCGGCGTCTCCGACGCGACCAGGGCCGCGGTGCTGACGGCGCTCGACGTCCTCGGCTACGAGCGGCCGACCCAGCTGCGCGGCGAGCGGGCCCGGCTGGTGGGGCTGGTCCTGCCGGAGCTGCAGAACCCGATCTTCCCGGCATTCGCCGAGGTCGTCGGCGGGGCGCTGGCCGGCCAGGGCTTCACCCCGGTGCTGTGCACGCAGACCGCGGGCGGCGTCTCCGAGGCCGACTACGTCGGGCTGCTGCTGGAGCAGCACGTGGCCGGCGTGGTCTTCTTCGGCGGCCTCTACGCCCAGCAGGACGCCCCGCACGAGCACTACGACCGGCTCGCCGAGCGCGGCCTGCCCACGGTGCTGCTGAACGCCGCCGTCGACCACCTCGACTTCGCCCGGGTGTCGTGCGACGACGCGGTCGCGGTCGAGCAGGCCATCGGCCACCTGAACCAGCTCGGCCACCGCAGGATCGGCATGGTGCTCGGCCCCGCCGACCACATGCCCTCCCGCCGCAAGCTCGACGCCGCCCGCGCCGCCGCCGCCAAGGCCGGCCTGGAGCTGCCCGACGAATGCGTCGAGCGCGCCCTGTTCAGCCTGGAGGGCGGCCAGGCCGCCACCACCCGCCTGCTGCGCCAGGGTGTCACCGGCATCGTCTGCGCGAGCGACCCGCTGGCGCTGGGCGCCGTCCGCGCGGTGCGCCGGGCCGGGCTCTCGGTGCCGGAGGACGTGTCGGTGATCGGCTACGACGACTCGGCGTTCATGACCTGCACCGACCCGCCGCTGACCACCGTCCGCCAGCCGATCGAGGCGATGGGCCGGGCCGCCGTCGAACTCCTCGCGGGCGAGATCGCCGGCGGCCGGGGCAACCACGGGGAGCTGTTCTTCGAGCCGGAGCTGGTGGTCCGCGGCTCCACCGCGCCGGTGCGCCCGCGGAGCTGACCGCGCCCGTGCGGCCGCTCGCCCGTTCGCCCGTACACACCGAGAAGCCCCGCCGTTCCGCTGGCTGCGGAACGGCGGGGCTTCTCCGGTGGGGGTCGGTCAGGAGGTGTAGGCCTCGAACTCCGACAGCTGGGCGGCGGGCCACCCGGTGTTGCCGGTGAAGGAGAGCTTCAGGTAGCGCGCGGTGGTGCCCGGGACGCTGATGGTCGCGGTGTTGCCGGTCGCGGGGTTGAAGGTGTAGCCGGCCGAGGCCTTGACGGTCGTCCAGTTGGTGCCGTCGGTGCTGGCGAGGACGCTCAGGGTCTCGGTCCGGGAGGCCCAGGCGGTGGCCGGGGGCAGCTTCAGGACGAGGCGGCCGACGGCGGCCGAGGAGCCCAGGTCGGCGGTCAGCGACTGCGGGAAGGCGTTCGCGGCGCTCTCCCAGTAGCTGTTCGCGTCACCGTCGTTGGCCTTGTTCGCGCCGTAGACGTCCACGGTGCTGGTGGCCGTCAGGGCCTTGCCGGCGAGCAGGTTGGTGTTGGCCGGGGTGGTCGGCGTGCTGGTGGGCGTCGCCGTCGGGGTGGTGGTGGGGGTGCTGGTCGCACCGGTGGAGCGGACCTCCAGCTCGGAGAGCTGCGCGGCCGGCCAGCCGGTGTTGCCGGTGACGGTCACCCGGACGTGGCGGACGTTCGCCTGGGCGAAGCCGATGGTGACGGTGTTGCCGGTGCCCTGGTCGAAGTTGTACGCGGCGGAGCCGGCCAGGTTGGTGAAGGTGACGCCGTCCGTGGAGCCCTGCACGCTGAGGGTCTCGGTGCGCGAGCCCCAGCTCGTCGGGAGCTTGGCGGTGACGCTGCCGACACCGGTGACGGCGCACAGGTCGACGGTCAGCGTCTGCGGGAAGGCGCTGCCGGCGCTCTCCCAGTAGCTGGCGGCGTTGCCGTCCACCGCGTTGGCGGCGGTGTAGGTCTGGTTGAAGCTGCTGGCGGTGGCCGTCTTGCCCTGCGCCAGGTTGCCGGTGCCCGGGTTGCACGCCGGCGGCGTGGTCGGGGTGGTGGGCGTGGCGGTCGGGGTGGGGCTCGCGGTGGGCGTGGTGGTGGGCGTCACGGTGGGGCTGGGGGTCGGGTCCGGGGTGTTCCCGCCGTTCGCGGGCTGCCCGCCGTAGGTCCACTGCGGGGCGGGCCAGTTGCCGCTGCAGGTGGTGCCGTTGTTCCAGCCGGAGTTGCCGCCACCGTCGACGATCACGAAGCCGGTGCCGACGCAGTTGTGGATCGGCGTCGCGGCCTGGGCGATGTTCTTCGCCTTCACGTTGGTGAACTTCATGTTGGCGTTGGCCTGGGCCTGGATGGCGTAGGTGCCGGCGCCGTCGATGTTCACGTTGTTGAAGTTGATGCCGCTGGACGAGCCGTCGATGGTCTGGACGGCCTCGTAGGAGCTGTCCAGGATGTCGGTGTCGGTGATGTTGATGGTCGCGCCGGCGATCGGCTCGTTCAGGCCGTCGAACCAGATCGCGCCGACGCCGAACTGCCAGTTGAAGTCGCTGTTGCCGGTACGGATCAGGGTGTTGCGGGCGGCCGTGATGGTGCCCGCGACGGCGGTGCCGCTGCCGGAGTTGACGCCGGGGTAGCGGTTGGCGATGTGCAGGCCGCCGCCGTTGCTGATGGTGTCCGACATGACGTTGTCGGAGATGGTGAAGTCCTTGCCGCCGTACGTGACGATGTTGTTCGCCAGGATCGGCAGGATCACCGTGTTGTGGGTGAAGCTGTCGTTGACGTTCGGCACCCGCTCCGGCCAGGAGGCCAGGCCGTCGTCACCGGTGTTGCGGACGAAGGTGTTGGTGACGGTCGAGTTGGTCACGCCGGTGTGGAAGTTCACGCCGTCGGCGGTCTGGTCCAGGATGCGGCTGTTCTTGATGGTGAAGCGGTCCATCGGACCGTCCATCCAGGCGCCGACCTTGGTGTGCTGGAGCCACAGGTTGTCGAGCGTCGAGTTGGACATCGCCCCGCCGACGGCGTTGACCTGGTCCTCGTCGACCCGCTCGCGGATGTCGCCGATGATGGCGAAGTCCTTGAGGGTGACGTTCTGGCTCGGGCCGCCCTGGCCGACGTACTTGCCGTAGACACCGGCCGCCTTGGCCCGGTTGTTCGGGTCGCGGCCGCCGAGCACGCTGTACCAGGGGCCGGCGCCGGCGAGGGTGACGCCGTCGACCACGACGTGGTCGTACAGCGTGAAGGTGCCCTGCGGGATGAAGACCGTCTTGCCCTGCGCCTGGCCGGCGTTGACGGCGGCCTGGAACTTCGCGGTCGAGTCGGTGGCACCGGTCGGGTCGGCGCCGAAGTCGGCGACCACGTCGAGTGCCCCGGCGGGCTTGGCGATCGGCGCGCCGACCAGCTCGAAGTCGGCCAGGTCGATGGTGAAGCTGGGGGACTGCGCGGTCGAGGTGACCTGGAGACGGATCTTCGTCCCGGCGGGGTAGGTGGTCCCGAACAGGGTGCGGGTCTCGTCGAAGAAGTGGTGCGGGTTGGTGTCACCCGGGTTGTTGTTGAACGGGTAACCGCCGTAGTACCAGCTGTACTTGGAGGTGACGTCGACGCTCTTCAGGCGGCTGCCGTTGACCAGCAGGTCCATCGAGGCGTCCCGGCCCTTGCCGTCCGAGGTGTCCGGGAGGCTGTAGCGGAAGTCGATCGAGTTGGCCGGCGCCGTGAGGGTGAACTCGACGTACTGGCCGACCGAGTTGAGGGTGACGGCCTGCCGGCCCGAGGCCTCGGAGGGCAGGTGCCCGTAGAGCCGGTCGGGGCCGACCACGGAGCCGTTGGTGGCCGCGTACTCGGCCTCCTGCTCCTTGAACGGGACGGTGGCGCCGCGGCCGGCCACGTTGAGCGGGGACAGCGTGGGGACGCCGGCGGCCGCCGCAGCGGGGGTGGCGTTGGACACGACGGCCGCGGTGAACAGGCCGGCGGTGCCGAGCGCGACGGCGGTCAGCGCGGCCACGCTGCTCCGGAGTCTGCGGGTGGGTGGTGACTGCATGGCTGGATGCACATCCTTGCTGGTCGTGGGGGTGGGCCACAGGGGGTGGGGACCAGGCGGCTTGGCAGTCGGCACCGGACAGTGCCCTGGGGCGCTGCGGAGGGGACGTATTGCGCAGGGGCTTCGGGGGCGTGACGCGGTGGTTTCGGCCGAGCGAGGAGAGACTATGGCGACCGCCGCATGAAGTCCATATGAATGAGCAAAAATCTGACAGCAACAACGCAAGTTTCGATCATAGAACTCCGTGGAATAGGACGGCCGGGAGCAGGAAACTGACGTGCTGTCAGGAGCCCCCGCCTGGCGATGTGCCGGCGGATCGGGGCATGCCGATGAGCCGCACGTCGCCGTGCGGCTCACCGGTCGTCGGTCGGAGGGTCAGGCGCCTTCGGGCGCCTCCCGCGCGGTCACCGTCATCGGCACGTGGTCGGGGTGCGGCATGGCCGCGACCACGTCCTTCGGGGTGTGGCCGGGCACCGGCCGCAGGCGCCAGCGGGAGAGCACGGTGGCCAGCGTGATGGTCATCTCCGCGCGGGCGAAGGCGTCGCCGATGCACTGGCGGGAGCCCGAGCCGAACGGGACGAAGGCCTCGCGCGGCATGCCCTCCCGGTTCTCCGGCAGCCAGCGGTCGGGGTCGAAGCGCCCGGGCTCCGGGTAGAGGGCCGGGTCCTGGTGCACCGCGTAGAGGCTGAACGCGATCTCGGTACCGGTCGGGACGGTCACGCCGCCCAGCTCCACCGGCGCCGTCGCCCGGCGCATCAGCAGCGTGACGCCGTGCAGCCGCAGCGTCTCGTCCAGCACCTGGCGGGTGTAGGTGAGCCGGGCCACCTCCTCGAAGCCGACGGCGCCGTCGGTGACCACGCTGTCGATCTCGGCGAGCAGCCGCTTCTCGACCTCGGGGTGCCGGGCGATCTCGTGGAAGGCCCAGCTGAGGGTCGACGCGACGGTCTCGGTGCCGGCGAACAGGATGGTGACCAGCTCGTCCCGGACCTCCGTGTCGGTCATCGCCTCGCCGGTGTCGGCGTCGCGGGCGGCGAGCAGGGTGGAGAGCAGGTCGTGGCCTTCGGCGCCGCCCGCCCGGCGGGTGGCGGCGACCACCTCGTCGATGACGCGCCGCAGGTTCGCGGCAGCCGCGTCGAAGCGGCGGTTCGGCGGGATCGGCAGGTGGTCCAGGAACTGCGGGGAGACCGCGCGGAGCAGCATGTTCTTGAGGATCACCGGGACGTCCCGGCGGACCGCGTCGACGGCGGCCCGGCCGATGTCGGCGGAGAACATGGTGGCGGCCAGGGTGCTGACCGAGAACTCGCCCATCACCTCCTCCACGGCCACCTGTTGGCCGGGCTGCCAGCTGTCCGTGAGGGTACGGGCCTGGCCGCTGATGACGGCGCAGTAGTCGGCGATCCGCTCGCGGTGGAACGAGGGCTGCATCAGCCGCCGGTGCCTGCGGTGGGTCCTGCTGTCGGCGGTGGCCAGGCCGGCGCCGACGAGCGGGCGCATCCGGTCGAACAGGCGGCCCTTCTCGAAGCTGGTGCCGTGGGTGACCATCACGGCGTGCGCGTAGGCCGCGCTGGTGGCGAAGTAGATCGGCATCCCGCCGACGTCGACGCGGACCAGCTCACCTTGCTGCCGCAGGGACTTGACGAAGGCGAGGGTGTCGCGCCACAGCGGCCAGACATGGCCGATCAGCGGCAGGGCGCCGGGTGCACGGGGGACGGTTTCGAGACCGGCTGTCACCGGGGGCTCCTTCCTGCGGTGGGACTACGCGGAGCGGAGCGCGGAGTGGAGGGGTGCCGGACGGGCGGCGGGGCGGGTGGCGGCGTACAGGGCGGAGAGCCGGCCGGCCTCGGTGGCGACGGCGGCCTCGTCCCGGGGCAGGACGCTCCACCACCAGGCGACCGCGGGGATGTCCAGCGGGTCCTGGCTGGTGTCGGTGGGGGTGTCGCAGAAGGCGTCCGGCAGATCGGCCGGGTCGTCCGGGGTGGTGTAGCGGCGTGAGCTGATGCCCCAGTCCTGGGCGCCGCGGATGAAGGTCTCCAGGCTGGCCAGGTACTGCTTCAACTGCGGGCTGGCCTGGGTGCGCAGGTGCGCGCAGAGGCGGACGAACAGGGTCAGGACGCGGTCCCGCTGGGCGATCGCGGTGGTCAGCGCCTGCTCGGGGGTGAGGCCCCGGCTGTGCTCCAGCACCCGGATGACGTTGAGGTAGTACAGGCCCGTCCGGCTCTCCTTGTGGTAGGAGAACAGGTCGTTGTCCCAGCAGATGACGAAGTACGCCATCTCGGCGGCGGCCCGGACGGCGGTGGAGTCCCGCTCGTGCGGCTGGAGTTCGTAGCCGTGCCCCATCTCCAGCAGCGGCAGCACGACCGAGGTGGCGCCGTCGTAGATGCGCATCAGGGTGTAGTCGTTGAGATCGGGTACGCTGCCGTGGCTGCGGTGCTCCGCCTCCCAGCCGACCGAGAGGCAGTACTCGCGCAGTGCGTCCACCCAGCGGGCGATCTGGCCGGGCGTGCCGTACTGGTCGAGCCGGTACCGGAGGTCCCGCAGGCCCTGGGCCAGCGGATCGTCCAGCAGCATCGGTACTTCCGGGTTCTGGGCGACTCTCAGCAGTCTGGAGAGCGCGGCGAGGAGTTCGCCCGGGCGGGTGCCCAGGTCACCCTCCTCGCAGAAGCCGTCGTCCACGCCGAACAGCCACAGGACGAAGTCGGAGAGGATGCCGACGACCTCCTCGCGGCCTCCGGGCAGGATCCGTGCGGCGAAGGTGCCGATGCTGTGCGTGACCAGTGCGCTGCGCAGGGCGGGTGAGCCTATGTCGAAGGCCTCGGCCCATTCGGTGGTCCGTCGGTCGACTGCCTCGTGGCAGGGGTGGATTGCCGGCCGGTAGGGCGAGAATATCGGCGGGACCATCGTGAGTTCGTGCACTGTCCGTCACCTCGGTCGACTGGCGTTCCTCCCACAGGCGGCCGGGTCGCGGGAGACTGCCCGCGGCCCGGCCGAAGTGGATCACGCGCCAATACAGCGGCATGCGACGGACGCCGTCAAGGGTACGAATGCGCCATGGCTTGAACTCGCGGGTGCCGTCCGGCTCCCGGCCGGCCGCCCACGGGCTCGCGCCGGCGCTGCGCCGGTTCAGCCGCGGCGGGAGCCTCCCAGCAGTGCGCTCCACCAACTACGCCGCTGAGCGGGAATGTTGGCCACCTGCGGCGGGGCGGCCGGAGTGGCGGCGGCCGGCGCCGGCCGGGGGGTGGCCGGCGGCGTCGGAGCCGGGGTCGCCGGGAACGCCTCGGGGAGTGCGCCGGTTCCCGCCGCCGCCTCCGTCTCACTCTTCGGGCGCCGCGGGGCGAACTGCACGGGCAGTTCGGAGAGGTGACGGGACAACCAGGCGGAGTCCCAGTGCAGCTCCTCCTCCGCCACCGCGAGCTGGAGGTCGGGAAGCCGGGTCAGCAGGATGTCGATGCCGGTCTCGGCGATGGCCCGGCCGACGTCCTGGCCGGGGCACTCGTGCGGGCCGCCGCTGAACGCCAGGTGCGAGCGGTTGCCGTAGAGCGGCATGTTGAGGTCGGGACGGACGGCCGGGTCGACGTTGCCGGCCGCGAGGCCGAGCAGCAGCATGTCACCGGCCTTGATCTCCTGGCCGCCGAGCTCGGTGTCACCGGTGGCCCAGCGCCCGGGGACGGCCGACAGCGGCGGGGTGTCCCAGAGCACCTGGTCCAGCGCGTCCGGCAGGGTCATGTGGCCGCCGGACAGGTTGGCCCGGAAGCGGCGGTCGGTGAGGACCATCTTCAGGGTGTCCGCGATCAGGTTGACGGTGGTCTCGTTCGCGGCGATCAGGACGAGCCGCAGGTGCTCCATGACCTCGTCGTCGCTGAGCCCGGCCTCGTCCTGGAGCAGCCAGGAGGCGAGGTCGGCGCCGGGGGCGGCGCGCTTGCGCTCGACGAGCTGACGCAGCGTCGCCACGACGTAGTCGTTGCTGGCTATCGCCGTCTCGGTGCCCTTCATCAGGTCCCGGGCCGCCTGGACCAGCCGGGGCCCGTAGCTCTCGGGCATCCCGACCAGCTGCGTCATCACGAGCATCGGCAGGTGCTCGGCGAACTGGGAGACCATGTCGGCCCGGCCGGACTCGCCGAAGGCGTCGATCAGCTGGTCGGCGAAGCGGGTGACGTAGCGCCGGATGCCGCGCCGGTCGAAGCGGCCCAGGCTGTCGGTGACCGCGCCGCGCAGCCGCTTGTGCTCCTCGCCGTCGGCGAACACGCACAGCGGCTGCCAGGCCACCATCGGCATCAGCGGGGAGTCCGGCGTGACCCGGTTCTCCTGGAACGCGCTCCAGCGACGGGAGTCCCGGGAGAAGCGGGACGGGGTGCGCATGGCGGTGAGGTTCGCCGAGTGGCCCAGCACCAGCCACGCGGGCAGGTCGCCGTGCAGCAGGACGGGAGCCACCTCGCCGTGTTCGGCGCGCAGCTTCTCGTACAGGCCCGCCGGGTCGGCCTCGGCCTCCGGCCCGTACAGCCGCCGGAGGCCGTCGGCGCCGAGTCCGTGGGCGGGGCAGCCGGGCGGAGGGGTGAGGGAGGCGTCTGCAGAGGACGGGGTCGTCACGGTATCTCCGGGGTCATCGCGGGGGGATCATCGTTGTGAGGGTATTCGAGGGATAGTCAAGACCATGTGCCGATCGGGTCGGTGAGCGGGGCGGCATACCGGGGGCAGCATCAGGCGGGAGCCGCCGAGAGCGAGTACAGGTACCGCATGAGGGCCATCAGGACGTCCCGGCTGGACTCCCGGGTGCGGGCGTCGCAGGCGACGATCGGCACGTCGGGGGGCAGGTCGAGGGCGGCCCGCAGTTCCTCGGTCGGGTAGGACGGCGAACCGGGGAAGGTGTTGGCCGCGACGACGAACGGGACGCCGCGCTCCTCCAGCCGCCCGATCACGTCGAAGCTGACCTCCAGCCGGCGGGTGTCGACCAGCACGACGGCGCCGAGGGCGCCCTCGAACAGGCCGTTCCAGAGGAACCAGAACCGCTCCTGGCCCGGGGTGCCGAAGACGTACAGCACCAGTTCCTCGTTGATGCTGATCCGGCCGAAGTCCATCGCGACCGTCGTGGAGGTCTTGCGCTCGACCCCGGCGACGTCGTCGACGTCCGCACCGGCCTGGGTCATCGTCTCCTCGGTGGTCAGCGGGCGGATCTCGCTGACGGAGCCGACCAGGGTCGTCTTGCCGACCCCGAATCCGCCCACGATCACGACCTTGACCGCCATGGCGGCCGAGGACGGCAGCAGGTCCGCGCTCTGCGGCCCCACCACCGTCTCAGAGCTTCTGAAGTCCATGAATCACCGCCTCTATCAGGGCACGGTCGGGAAGAATTGCCTGCGGGACGGGGAGCCGGGCCTCGACCCGGTGCTCGGTCAGCAGGTCCGCGAGGAGGACGGTGACCACGCTCATCGGCAGGCCCAGATACGCGGAGACCTCCGCCACCGACAGTGGGGAGGCACAGATCCGCAGGATCGCGGCGTGCTCCGGCTGCATGGTCGGCGTCGGCTCCGCACGGCTGACGACGAGGGTGACCAGGTCGAAGGTGGTCGGCCCGGATGAGCCGCTGCGACCGCGAGTGATGACGTAGAGCCGCTCGGGGTTGCCTTCGTCCCAGTCCTGGTCGGTTTCGCTCATGCGACCTGCTCGCCGCTTCGTGGCGGCGTGCTGAGGTGCTCGCCGATCCGCGCGACCAGGTCCCGCATCCGCTGGCCCATCAGCCCGGCGTCCACGCCCTCGTCGGCCAGCACCGCGAGGTACGCGCGGGCGCCGGCCGCCATCAGGTAGAAGAAGCCGCCGCCCATCTCGATCACGACCAGCCGCATCCGCCCGTCCCCGTGCGGGAACTCGTGGCCGACCGCGGCGGCCAGGCTCTGCAGACCGGCGCAGGCCGCGGCGAGGCGGTCCGCGGTGTCCGTGTCGGTGCCGTACTGGGCCATCCGCAGCCCGTCCGCGGAGAGCACGACGACGTGACGGGTCTGCGGTACGCCGTCCGCCAGTTCCTTGAGCATCCAGTCCATGTTGGCCCGCTGCTGAATCACTGCTCGCCCTTCCCTGCCGACTCGTCACTGGTGTGGCCGGCCGGGGAGGCGACCGGCGCCTGGCCGTTCACCCCGTCCTGGAACGCTGCCAGCCACATGCCGGGCTGCACCGGAGCCTCGGCCGGTTGAGGGATCTTCGGAGCGGCGGAGCCCGCCCGGGAGGGTGCCGCGTGGCGGCGGCGCTGCGGCAGCCCGTTCGGCGTCCGCTCGCTCACCACCGGGGTCTCCTCCTGTGCCGACGCCACCGCCGGCCTTGCCGACGGCGCCCACTGCCGCGGACCGGCGGCGGGCCGGGGACTGATCGCCGCCGGTGCCGTCCGGGGGCCGGAGGCGACGCCGATGCCGTGCGCGCGCCCGGTCGCGGGCGCCGTGGTGATCAGCTCCTGCGGCACGATCAGCACCGCGCGCACACCGCCGTAGGCGGACGGGCGCAGCGACACCTGGAAGCCGTAGGCCTGGGCGAGCCGGCCGACCACGGCCAGGCCGAGTCGCGGCGTCTCGCCGAGGTCGTTGAGGTCGATGCCGGCCTGCGCCTCCTTGAGCATGCGCTCGGCGCGGGCCCGGCCCTCCTCGGAGAGGCTGAGGCCGCCGTCCTCGATCTCGATCGCTATACCGGTCTGCACCTCGACGGCGGTGAGGTGCACGTTGGTCTGCGGCGGCGAGTAGCGGGTGGCGTTGTCCAGCAGCTCGGCGAGCGCGTGGATCAGCGGCTCGACGGCCGGGCCGACGACGGCGACCTCGGAGACGGGGTGCAGCTCGACCCGGGGGTAGTCCAGGATCCGCGAGACGGCGCCGCGCAGCACGCTGTACAGCGGCACCGAACGGCTCCACTGGCGGCCGGGGCGGGCCCCGCCGAGGACGGCGATGGAGTCCGCGAGACGTCCGACGAGCGCGTTGCCGTGGTCGAGGCGCAGCAGGTCCTCGAAGACCGCCGGGTCGTTGCCGTGCCGGTCCTCCATCTCGCGCAGGTCCTGGGCCTGGCGGTGCACGATCGCCTGCACGCGGCGGGCGATGTTCACGAACGCCCGCTGGGCGGACTCGCGCATGCCCTCCTCGTTGTCGACGGCCTCCAGGACCGTCCGCAGCACGGCCTGGCGGGCGGCGCGGAATTCGAGGCTGACGGCGCCGTCGGGCGACTCGGACGCCCGCAGGACGTCCTCGACCAGCTCGCCGCGCTGGAGCCTGGCCACCGCCTCGGGCAGCACGACCTGGGCCAGCTGGACCGTCTCGGCCTCCTGCCGGGACAGCCGGCGGCGCAACTCGGTCTCCTGCAGGGCGTACCGCTCGCGCAGGGTCACCAGGGCACGGCCTCGGCGGGCGGCCTCGGCGGCCACCACGGCGACGGCCGCGGTGCCGATCACGCCGCACCAGACGACGCCCGCGCGGGCACCGGTGGAGACCACCGACGCGGCGACCGCGGCTGCGGCCGCCGTCACGACCGTGGGCAGGAGCCACACGAGAACGGGAGCGGAGCGCCGACCTCCGGGTGACGATCCAGCACGAAGCATCAGCATCCTCAAACGATCGAAAGATTACGGAACGACGGGCGGGAGTCGGCGCCGGCGCTACGGGCTGCGGTGTCACGCGGCCCGTCGGGGCCGAGCCGGTCCTCGCTGACCTGCTGTGATGGGGTGCAGCTGGCTGAGCCGGAAGTAGCATAGCCGGTTTTGCGGATATGCCTGACGCAACCTCAACAACACTGCTCTATAGCCGATTTAATGCCCCCCTGACGGACATTTCGCGCATCTTGCCCGCTCCTGCGACGGCCCCGGCCGGTCCGCGCCGGTCGCGGCCGGGGTGGTTCTCGCACCAGGCTTGCCCCGTTGCGGGCCCCTCGCACCGGTGTCTGAGCCCGGTTCGCCCATGGGAGCGGACTCCCCGCCGAACTGCCACGGGACACGGAGCACCCGTGGTATTGCCGGGCCCCGGGGCGGGCCCGGCGGCGCCCCTGCGCCGGGTGGCGGGATCGCGACGGCGCGGCCATCGTGGGCGGTGGAAACCCACCGCCCCGGATCCCGACCCGAGGGCGGACTCTCGCACGGAGGCCCGCGATGCCCGAAGTGAAGTCCGCGTACGCACCCGGTACCCCCTGTTGGGTCGACCTGATGGCCAAGGACCAGCAGGCCGCCCTCGACTTCTACCGCGACCTGTTCGGCTGGCAGGGCGAGGTCGGCCCGGCCGAGTTCGGCGGGTACGCGATGTGCACCCTGAACGGGAAGCCGGTGGCCGGCATCATGGCGGCGATGGCCCCCGAGGGGCAGCCCGAGCCGCCGACCGTCTGGACCACCTACCTGGCCTCGGACGACGCCGAGGCCACCCAGCAGGCGATCACCGAGCACGGCGGCACGGTCATGTACCCGGTGATGGACGTCGGCACCGTCGGCCGGATGCTGGTCGCCGCCGACCCGACCGGCGCCGTCTTCGGCGTCTGGCAGCCGCTCGACTTCTTCGGCGCCCAGATCGTCAACGAGCCCGGTGCGCTGACCTGGAACGAGATCAACACCACCGACACCGCCGCGACGGGCAGCTTCTACGAGCAGGCCGCCGGGCTGCGCCCGGACACCGTCGAGGGCGTGCCCGACTACTACTCGCTGAACGCCGGCGAGCGCTCCGTCGGCGGCATGCAGCTGCTGCCCGACTACCTGCCGCCCGGCACGCCGCCGCACTGGATGACGTACTTCTCGGTGGACGACTGCGACTCGGTGGTGGACGCCCTGGTCCGGGCCGGCGGCTCGGTGCTCCGGCCGCCCTTCGACATGGCGGCCGGCCGGATGGCGGTCGTCCAGGACCCGCAGGGCGCCGTCTTCTCGGTGATCGCCGCGCCCGCCGCGCCCTGAGGCCGGATCCGCACCCGAAGCCGCCCGTTCACGACGCGCCAGCCGCGCCGGGAATGGGCGGTTTCGTGCGCGGATCCGGGTAAGACTGCCCTCATGCTGGGTCTTCCGGACGACATCCGAGCCTTCCTCTTCGACCTCGACGGGGTCCTCACCCAGACCGCCAAGGTGCACGCCGCGGCCTGGAAGGACACCTTCGACGGCTTCCTGCGCGCCGAGGCGGCCCGCTCCGGCGGGAGCTTCGTCCCCTTCGACGCGGTCGCCGACTACGACACCTACGTGGACGGCAGACCGCGCCTGGACGGCACCAGGGCGTTCCTGCGCAGCCGCGCCGTCGAACTGCCCGAGGGCACCGCGGACGACCCGCCGGGCACCCGCAGCGTGCACGGGCTCAGCAGCGCGAAGAACGACACCGTGCTGCGGCTGATCCGCGAGCAGGGCGTCCAGCCGTACGCCGGCTCGGTGGAGTACGTGCACCGGCTGCGGGCGCTCGGCCTGCCGAGCGCGGTGGTCTCCTCCAGCGCCAACTGCCGGGACGTGCTGCGGGCCGCCGGGATCGAGGACCTGTTCGACGTGATCGTCGACGGCGTGGTCGCCCAGCGGGAGGGCCTGCCGGGCAAGCCCGCGCCGGACACCTACCTGGCCGCCGCCCGCGCCCTGGGCGTCGAGCCGGCCCGCGCCGCCGTCTTCGAGGACGCGCTCGCCGGGGTCGCCTCCGGGCGGGCCGGCGGCTTCGGCGCGGTGGTGGGCGTCGACCGCACGGGGCAGGCGGAGGAGCTGCGCCGCAACGGCGCCTCCGTCGTGGTGGCCGACCTGGCCGAGCTGATCGAGGGGGCGTCCGCATGACTCCGCCGGACAACTTCACCGTCGACCCGTGGGCGGTCGCCGAGCACGGCCTGGACCCGGCCGGACTCGCCCGGGCGGAATCCGTCTTCGCCCTCTCCAACGGCCACGTCGGCCTGCGCGCCAACCTGGACGAGGGGGAGCCGCACGGCCTGCCCGGCACCTACCTGAACGGCGTCTTCGAGCTGCGCCCGCTGCCGTACGGCGAGGGCGGCTACGGCTACCCCGAGTCGAGCCAGAGCGTCATCAACGTGACCAACGGCAAGATCATCCGGCTGCTGGTCGACGACGAGCCGTTCGACCTGCGCTACGGCGAACTGCGCAGTCACCGCCGCAGCCTGGACTTCCGCGAGGGCCTGCTGCGCCGGGAGGCCGAGTGGACCTCGCCGGCCGGCCGGACGGTCAAGGTGAGCTCCTCCCGGCTGGTCTCGCTCACCCAGCGGGCGGTGGCGGCCGTCGACTACGTGGTGGAGGCCGTGGACGGTCCGGTCCGGATCGTCCTGCAGTCCGAGCTGGTCGCCAACGAGCAGCTGCCCGGCGGCGCCGGCGGCGACCCCCGGGCGGCGGCCGTGCTGGAGGCCCCGCTGATCTCCGAGGCGCACCACGCCGCCAACCGCAAGGCCGTCCTGGTGCACCGCACCCGGTTCAGCGGGATCCGGGTGGCGGCCGGCATGGACCACCTGATCGAGGGCCCCGCAGGCTTCGACGCCACCGCCGAGAGCAGCGACGACCAGGGCCGGGTCAGCGTCACCACGGTGCTGCGGCCCGGTGAGCGGCTGCGACTGGTCAAGTTCATCGCGTACGGCTGGTCGGCGACCCGCTCGCTGCCCGCCGTCCGGGACCAGGTCGAGGCCGCGCTGACGGCCGCCCGGTACACCGGCTGGGACGGTCTGGTGGCCGAACAGGTCGCCTTCCTCAAGGACTTCTGGGACACCAGCGACATCGAGGTCGAGGGCGACGTCGAACTCCAGCAGGCCGTCCGCTTCGCGCTGTTCCACGTGCTGCAGGCCGGCGCCCGCAGCGAGGAGCGGGCCATCCCGGCGAAGGGGCTGACCGGCCCCGGCTACGACGGCCACAGCTTCTGGGACACCGAGGCGTTCGTGCTGCCGGTGCTGACCTACTGCCTGCCCGGCGCCGTCAACCAGGCCCTGCGCTGGCGGCACACCACGCTGCCGCTGGCCCGCGAACGCGCCACCCAGCTCGGCCTGGCCGGCGCGGTGTTCCCCTGGCGGACGATCCGCGGCGAGGAGTGCTCCGGCTACTGGCCGGCCGGCACCGCCGCCTTCCACATCGGCGCCGACATCGCGGCCGCCGCCGCCCGCTACACCCGGGCCAGCGGCGACGTCGGGTTCGAGCGCGAGTACGGGCTCGAACTGCTGGTGGAGACCGCCCGGATGTGGCGCTCGCTCGGCCACCACGACGCCGCCGGCCGGTTCCGGATCGAGGGCGTCACCGGCCCCGACGAGTACAGCGCGGTGGCCGACAACAACGTCTACACGAACCTGATGGCGCAGACCAACCTGCGGGCCGCCGCCGAGGCCGCCAACCGGCACCAGACCGAGGCCGCCGCCCTCGGCGTCGACACCGAGGAGATGGCCGCCTGGCGGGACGCCGCGGCCGCGATGTTCATCCCGTACGACGAGAACCTCGGGGTGCACCCGCAGGCCGACGGCTTCACCGACCACCAGCTCTGGGACTTCGACGGCACGCCGCCGGAGAAGTACCCGCTGCTGCTGCACTTCCCCTACTTCGACCTCTACCGCAAGCAGGTGGTCAAGCAGGCCGACCTGGTGCTGGCCATGCAGGTCCGCGGCGACGCGTTCACCGACGAGCAGAAGGCCCGCAACTTCGCCTACTACGAACGCCTCACGGTGCGCGACTCCTCCCTCTCGGCCTGCACCCAGGCGGTGATGGCGGCCGAGGTCGGCCAGCTGGACCTCGCGTACGACTACACCGCCGAGGCCGCCCTGATGGACCTGCACGACCTCGGCGGCAACACCGGCGACGGCCTGCACATGGCCTCGCTAGCGGGCGCCTGCATGGCCCTGGTGGCCGGCTTCGGCGGGCTGCGCGACCACGACGAGACGCTCGCGTTCCGGCCCCGGCTGCCCTCCGGCCTGCGCCGGCTGACCTTCGCGCTGAAGGTCCGCCAGTGCCTGCTGCAGGTCGCCATCACCCACTCCGGCACGACGTACACGCTGCGCCGCGGCGAGGTCCTGCACGCCACCCACGACGGCGAGGAGATCCAGATCAAGGCCGGCAGCCCGGTGCGCCGCCCGACCGCCGTCCCGCCGGCCCAGGAGCGCTGCGTCCAGCCGCCCGGCCGCGAACCGGCCCGGCGGCAGGCACACGCGGGGGTCACCGGCGGGACGGTCGGCGCCGGGCCCGAGCACCTCGCGGCCGAGTAGGGCCGGCCGGGGCCCGTCACCCGGGCGGGCCGCCCCGGATGCGTGCGGGCCCGCCGCCGGGGCAGGGTGCTGGTGTCCGGTGACCGGTGCCGAAGAGGGAGTGCCCCCGTGGTGAGTGTGGCCGAGCAGATGGTGGAGGTGCTCCGGCAGGCCGGGGTGGAGCGGGTCTACGGGGTCGTCGGCGACAGCCTCAACCCGGTGGTGGACGCGATCCGCCGCACCGAGGGCATCAGCTGGGTGCACGTGCGCAACGAGGAGGCCGGTGCGTTCGCGGCCGCCGCCGAGGCCGAACTCAGCGGCCGGCTCGCGGTCTGCGCCGGCTCCTGCGGCCCGGGCAACACCCACCTCATCCAGGGCCTGTACGACGCCCAGCGCAGCGGCCTGCCGGTGCTCGCCCTCGCCTCGCACATCCCGTCCGGCCAGATCGGCACCGGCTTCTTCCAGGAGACCCACCCCGAGCGGGTGTTCACCGACTGCAGCAGCTGGTGCGAGATGGTCTCCACGCCCGCGCAGCTGCCGCGCCTGCTGCGGGTCGGGGTGCAGCACGCGCTGGGCGCGCACGGCGTCTCGGTGCTGGTCTTCCCCGGCGACGTGGCCGCGCTGCCGGCCGCCGGGCCCACCGGCACCAGCACCTTCCTGACCGAGCAGGCGGTCGCGGCGCCGCCCTGGAGCCAGGTGCAGGAGCTGGCGAGGGCGCTCAACTCGGCGCGCCGGGTCGCGCTGTTCTGCGGCGCCGGTGTGCGGGGCGCGCACGCCGAGGTGATGGCCGTGGCGGGCGCCGTCCAGGCCCCGGTCGGGCATTCGCTGCGCGGCAAGGAGTGGATCCAGTACGACAACCCGTACGACGTCGGGATGAGCGGCCTGCTCGGCTACGGCGCCTGCCACGAGGCACTGCACGAGGCGGACCTGGTCCTGCTGCTCGGCACCGACTTCCCCTACGACTCCTTCCTCCCGCAGGCCCGGACGATCCAGGTCGACCACGACGCCACCCGCCTCGGCCGCCGCACCCCGCTGGAGCTGGCCGTCCACGGGGACGTCTCGGCCACCCTGCGGGCGGTGCTTCCGCTGCTGGAGCAGAAGACCGACCGGGCCTTCCTGGACGGCATGCTGGACAAGCACTACAAGGCGCTGGACGGCGTCGTCGGCGCCTACACCAGGGACATCGAGAAGCACCTGCCGATCCACCCCGAGTACGTCGCCTCGGTGCTCGACGACGTCGCCGCCGACGACGCGGTGTTCACCGTCGACACCGGCATGAACAACGTGTGGGCGGCCCGCTACCTGACGCCCAACGGCCGCCGGCGGGTGATCGGCTCCTTCCTGCACGGCTCGATGGCCAACGCCCTGCCGCACGCGATCGGCGCCCAGCTGGCCTGCCCGGGGCGGCAGGTGATCTCGATGTCGGGCGACGGCGGGCTCGGGATGCTGCTCGGCGAGCTGCTGACGGTGGCCAGGCACCGGCTGCCGGTGAAGACCGTGGTGTTCAACAACGGCGCGCTCGGCATGATCAAACTGGAGATGCTGGTCTCCGGCTACCCCGAGTCCGAGATCGACAACGGGGACGTGGACTACGCCGCGATCGCCCGCGCCGCCGGTATCCCGGCCAAGCGGGTCACCGATCCGGCGAAGGTGCGGGAGGTGCTGGCGGAGGCACTGGAGCGGCCCGGCCCGGCGCTGGTCGACGTGGTCACCGACCCGAACGCGCTGTCCATCCCGCCGCACATCACCGCCGCGCAGGTCAAGGGCTTCGCGCTGGCGGCCGGCCGGACGGTGCTGTCGGGCGGCGTCGGCCGGATGATCGACCTGGCGCGCAGCAACCTGCGCAACATCCCGCGCCCCTGAGCAGGTTCGCGGACGGGGCGCTGAACGCCGGGTTTGCCTCTGAGGCAAAATTCTTGCCCGGCAGGCACGGCGGGTGTCCACTGGGTACATGACCACCAGCCAACCGGACGACCGTGAGGTCGCCGGCCTCGCCGCTCGCCTGCGTGAGCACCGCCTCGGCAGCCGGCTCACGCTGGAGTCCGCGGCCGCCCGGGTCGGGCTCTCCCCAGCCTATCTCTCCCGGCTGGAGACCGGACAGCGCCAGCCCTCGCTGCCCGTCCTGCTCGGTCTCGCCCGCGCCTACGGCAGCACCGTCTCCGGGCTGCTCGGCGAGACCCCCGACGACCTCGACCCGGTCGTCCGGGGCGGCGCGATCGAACCCGGCCGGGCCGGCGGCTGGGGCTACCGGCGGGCCGGCGCCCCCGGCCGCGCCATGCAGGCACTGCGTGTCCAGGTGCCGCCGAGCGTCCAGGACGCGGTCGTCCGGGTCCACCCGGGCGAGGAGTGGCTGCACGTCGTCCGCGGCCGGCTGCGGCTGACCCTCGGCGACCGCGTCCACCTGCTCGACGAGGGCGACTCCGCCCACTTCGACTCCCTCACGCCGCACTGCATCGCGGCGGACTCGGCGAGCGGCGTCGAGCTGCTCTTCCTGCACACCCTGCTGCAGAGCCCCGGCGGCGAACTCTGCCTCGGCGGCGGGCCGCACTGAACCGCGGTCCCACCGTCCCACCCGTGATGACACGCCGTCATGACACCCCAGGAGGCTTCTCATGTCCGAAGCAGTTGCCACCCCCGCCGCTGCCGCCCCCGCCGACGCGGCAGCCCCGGCCGTCCTCGCCCCGGCCACCATCGACGCCGGGAAGCGGGCCAACCGCCGGGTCGGGATCCGGGTCCTCATCTACATGGTCGCCACCCACGCCTTCGCGGGGTTCATCATGCTGCTGTTCGAGATCGGCAACCGCAAGGGCTGACGGCCGCCCGCACGACCGGGGTGCGGTGAGGGTGCGGTGAGGATGCGTCACCTGCGGCGGGTGCGCAGTACCAGCAGGGCGCCGACGGACAGCAGGACGGCGGCGGCTCCCGCCAGGGCGGGCAGCCACCGCCCGGCGCCGGTGCCCGGGAGGGTGCCCGCGACCGGCGCGCCGGACGGTGCCGCGGTGGCTGTCGCGGTGGCCGTCGCGGTGGTCGGTGACGGTATCGCGGTGGCAGGTGGAGGCGCCACGGCGTCCCCGCCGGGTGCGGGCGGCTCGGGAGCGGGGTCCGCCGACGGCCGCGCAGCGGTGGCCGACGCGGTGGCCGCGGGCGACGGAGTGGCCGTGGGAGTGGGCGACGGCTCCGGTGAGGGTGACGGCTCCGCTGAGGGTGAGGGTGAGGCCGTCCCGACGGGTGCGGCCGACACCGTGGTCAGCACCCGGCAGGCCGGATCCTCGCTGCCCGGGCCGCAGTTGCTCCGCCCGCCGGCCACCACGACCCCGTTGCGCATCGCGCCGTCCCCGGAGCCGGCGGCCCGCACCTTCACCGAGTACGTGACGGTGGCCTTCTCGCCGGCCGCCAGGGTGCCCTGCCAGCGCACCTTGGGCCCGGTGTACGAGAACGTGCCCCGGTCCGCCCTGAGGTCCCAGCCGTAGGAGGCGTCGTCGAGGTCCTCGGTCAGGTCGTCCACCAGGGTGGCGCCGGAGGAGGGAGTGCTGCCGGTGTTCTCGACGGTGATGGTGTAGCCGACCAGGTCGCCGGGTGCGGCCGAGACGGCGGAGGCGCTCTTGCCGACCTTGAGGTCCGGCCCGGCGGCCGGGGCGTCCACCCGGGCCGGGGCGGGCCCGCAGGCGGGGTTGGAGACACCGCGGAGGGCGGCCGTGATCTCGCCCTCCGCGGTGTGCTCGGGGGTGGCGGGGCAGCCGCCCGGCACGGCGGCCACGCCCAGGGGGCCCACGGCCGCGGCACCGGCGGGCACGGACATGCCCAGGGCGAGCAGGGCCGAGCCGGTGACGGCCGCCGCCGTACGCGGCGCGTTCCGGGGCTTCCAGGCTGGTCGCGCTGTCACGGGGGCTGCTCCTCGCCTCGGGCGCGGCCGCCCTCGGCAGCGCCGCCGGGCCCTGTGCGGGCGCCGGATCTGCTCGGACGCTAGGCCGTCCGGGTGGGTGCGCCGGGCGGGCGGGTGACAGACATGCCGAAATTCATACGAATGGCGCATATCTGACCGTACGACAGATGGTCGGGCGGGTGGCCCGGGGCCGGCCCGCCCGCCCGAAGTGACACATGAACCGGTGCTCCGAATGAACCATGTGAGGGGGCCAGTCGGCTCCTAGGCTGGCAGTCATGACTACCGAAGACACCACGCCCGTCCCCGCCCCGGAGCAGCGGATCTCCCTGCCGCACCTGCTGCCCGAGTTCTACAGGGCGATGTCCGCCCTGGAGAAGAGCTCCAAGGCCGGGTTCGACCCGCAGCTCGCCGAACTCGTCAAGGTGCAAGCGTCGATGGTCAACGGCTGCGCCTTCTGCATCGACATGCACGCCACCGACGCCGTCAAGGGCGGCGAGCAGGAGTACCGGATCCGCTCCCTGCCCGCCTGGCGCGAGACCCCCTGGTTCACCGCCCGCGAGCGCGCCGCGCTCGCCCTGACCGAGTCCGTCACGCTGCTCACCCAGGGCCACGTGCCGGACGCCGTCTACGAGGAGGCCGCCCGGCACTTCGAGGAGACCGAGCTGGCCCACCTGATCGCCGTGATCGTCACCATCAACGCGTGGAACCGGATCGGCGTCACCTCCCGGCTCAGCCCCGCGCCGCGATAGCCGCCGCGATAGCCGTCGCGGCCGTCGCCGCGGACCGGCCCCGGTACCGGTCCGAAATCCGCCGGAACACCGCCCCGAGGACTGACAGGCTCACACCCATGACCACTCAGCACGACAAGGCCCGGCTCCTGCACACCCTGCACCGCCCGGGCGACCCGCTCCTGCTCGCCAACGTCTGGGACGCGGCCGGCACCCGCCTGGTCGCCGCGACCGGAGCGGCGGCCGTCGCCACCGCCAGCGCGAGCGTCTCCTGGACGCTCGGTTTCCCCGACGGGGACCGGGCCGACCTCGCCCAGGTCCTCGCGCAGAGCGCCCTGGTGGTCCGCGCGGCCGGCGCGCTGCCCGTCACGGTGGACCTGGAGAGCGGCTTCGCCGACACCGCCGCCGGGGTCGGGGGCACCATCACCGCCCTGCTGGCCACCGGCGCGGTCGGGGTCAACCTGGAGGATGCCGGGCCGGCCGGAGCCGCGCCGCTGCGGCCGGTGGCCGAGGCGGCCGCGCGGATCGCCGCCGCCCGCGCGGCGGCGGACGCGGCCGGCGTCGGGCTGTTCGTCAACGGCCGCACCGACGTCTTCCTGCGGGCCGTCGGCGACCCCGCCGACCGGCTGGCGGAGGCCGTCGCCCGGGCCCGCGCGTACGTCGAGGCGGGTGCCGACGGCGTCTTCGTCCCCGGCGTCACCGACCCGGAGACCGTCGCCGAGCTCGTCGCCGCCGTGCCCGCGCCGCTGAACGTGCTGGCCGGGCCCGGCGCCCCGAGTGTGCCCGAGCTGGCGAAGCTGGGCGTGGCCCGGATCAGCCTCGGCCCCGGCCTGGCCCGCGCCGCCTACACCGCGCTGCGCGACGCCGCCGAGGAGTTCTACGCGAGCGGCACCTACCGGGCGATCGACGGCGGCATCGGCTACGGCGAGCTGAACGGCCTGCTGGGCGGCTGAGCCGGCCGTGCCCCGAGTGCCTGTCCGTGCCTGTCGGCGCCCCGGTCCGTACCCGTCCGTGCCTGTCAGCGGCCCAGTGAGCCCGGGTCCGGGATGTTCGTCCGGACGTCCCGGACGGGGCCGCCGACCACCGGCAGCCGGCCGGCCTCGTTCAGGGCCAGGTCGGCCGGCGAGACGGACAGCCCGTCGGCGGCGCCGCTCAGCACGTCGTCGGCGGCGTGCGCGGGGGCGGCCAGGGCGAGGCCCGCCATGGTGAGGGCGGCGAGGGCCGCGAGCTTCTTCATGGCCGGTCAAACGAGCCGGCGGCCCGGCGGTCACCCTCGGCCCGGACCGACCGGCTACTCCTCGCCCTCGGGCGGCCGGATCGTCCAGCGCAGCACCGTGCCGCCCGCACCGTCGGTTTCGAGCGTCACCGGGTGGACCAGGCCCTCCGCCCGGCCGCCGCGGTGCAGCATCGAGTGGTCGGACGGATCCCAGCCGATGCCGAGCATCCGGCAGCCGCCGACCTCGACGGCCCCGGCCAGCAGCGGATGCTTCTCGCCCGCCTGCATCGCCCGGTAGAAGTCCGTGTGCCGCTCGACGGAGACCGCCACGCCCCGGCCGCTTCCCAGGCCGCCCCGCCAGACCTCGATCTCCGTCGCGAGCGTCTCGGCCTCCGCGACCGGCAGGTCGGGCCGCCCCCAGGGGCCGTGGGGCGAGGGCATCCGCTGCCCGCCGAAGCGGGCGTGCGCGTCGTCCGCGTGGAGCCCCCAGTAGATGACGTCGGCCAGCCCGTCGGCGGGCTCGGCGTGCATGCCCCGCCAGACGTCGAGCCCCGAGCCGTCCCCGATCACCATGCCGCCCCGGTCGACCGGGAGGTCCCCGAGCAGGACGGGCGCGTCGCCCGCCCGCGTCCAGGGCAGCCCGAGGCCGACCTCCAGCACCGAGATCACCGGATCCTCGGTGACCCAGGAGGGCGCGGTGGCCGCCCGTACCCGCAGCGGCCGGCCGGCCGCCGCCGGGACGGCGACCGCCTCGCACTCCTCGTCCCGCAGGTGGCCCCCGCCGGCGGCCGCGGCCGCCCCGGCCCGCTCGGACAGCGGCGCCCCCAGCTCGGGCCACAGGTCGATCCACGACCCCAGGCCCAGCACCAGCACGCCCGACGGCGTCGTGACGGACCCGAGGTCCACGAACGGTTCGCTCATCCGCCGATTGTCCCCGGGCCGGGCCGGCGGCGCGGGAGCGGGGTCAGCCCACCCGGACGGGCAGGGTCCGCACGCTGTTGCTCACGAAGGACCCGATCGGCTCCGGGGCCGGGCCGTCGGCGAGCGCCAGCGTCGGGAAGCGCCCGAAGAGACCGCGCAGCGCGGTCTCCGCCTCCAGCCGGGCCAGGCCGGCGCCCAGGCAGAAGTGCGGGCCGTGGCCGAGCGAGAGGTGCCGGCCGTGCCGGGTGATGTCGAAGGCGTCCGCGTTCTCGTAGTGCTCGCCGTCGCGCCCGGCGGAGGCGTACGAGGCGAGCAGCGCCTCGCCGCGCCGGATCAGCACGCCGTCCACCTCGATGTCCTCGACGGCGTACCGCAGCGGGAACTGGCCGACCGGGGAGTCGTAGCGCAGCGTCTCCTCGACCACCGCCGACCAGGGCTGCTCACCGTCGAGGACGAGGCGCAGCTGCTCCGGGTGGGCGAGCAGCGCGCGGACGGCGTTGGTGATCAGGTTGAGCGTGGTCTCGTGCCCGGCGACCAGCATCAGCAGCAGGGTGCCGACGAGTTCCTGCTCGGTCAGCCGGTCGTCGGCCTCGCGGGCGGCGATCAGGTCGGTGGTGAGGTCGTCGCCGGGTTCGGCACGCTTGGCGGCCACCACCGAGGCCAGCAGGGCGAACAGGCCGCGCTGCGCGCCGAGCGCCGCCTCCGGGGTCGCCGAGCTGCTGACCAGGGTGTTGGACAGCTCGTGCAGCTCGTCCTGCTGCTTGGCGGGCAGGCCGAGCAGCTCGCCGATCACCTGCATCGGCAGCGGGTAGGCGAAGTGCTCGCGCAGGTCGAACTCGCCCTCCAGCAGGGCCACCTCGTCGAGCAGGGCGGCGGTGCGGCCCTCGATGGCGGGCTGCAGCTCGGCGATCCGGCGGGGGGTGAACGCCTGGACGACCAGCGAGCGCAGTCGCCGGTGCTCGTCGCCGTCCACGGTGATCATGCCGGGGACGGTGACGAAGTTGAGCAGCGGCCAGCCCTCCGGCAGCCGGCCCTCGGTGAAGGTCGTCCACAGCTGGGGGTTCTTGCCGACCCGGGGGTCGGCCAGCAGCTGCTGGAGGGTGTCGTGCCGGGTTATCGCCCAGACCACCACCCCGCCAGGGAGTTCCACCAGGACCGCGGGCCCGGCGTCGCGGAGGCGGGCGTTCTCGGCGTGCTGGTCGCGTCCGAACGGGTCGAGGACGATGGGGGCGAGCCCCCCGGGGCGGGGTGCGGCGGCGGTGTCCATACGGGCCTCTCGGTGGCGGCGGGGCGGGGCGGGGTGAAGGCGCTGTAGAGCACCGGCAGGCTGACCAGGGCTCGCGACCAGGGCGACGGACGCCAGGTCAGCTCCCCTGCGGGAACGGCCAGCTGGAGGTCGGGAAGGCGGTGCAGCAGCGTCTCGACGGCGGTCTCGACGATCAGCCGGGCGGGCTGCTGCGCCGGACAGACGTGCTTCCCGGCGCCCCAGGCGAGGTGGGCGCGGTTGCCGGTCATGCCGTTGCCCTCGCGGGCGGCGGCCGCGCCGTAGCCGGTCGGCGGGCTCACCGGCCCCTGGGCCGCCGGGTCGGCGTTGGCGGCGGCGAGGCCGAGCACGAGCATGTCGCCCTCGGTGATGTACTGGCCGCCGAGCACGGTGTCGCCGGTGGCCCAGCGGCCGGGGAAGTTCTGGGTCGGCGGGTCGCGCCAGAGCACCTCCTCCAGCGCGTCGGCGACGGTGAGCCGGCCGCCGCTCAGGGTGGCCCGGAAGCGCCGGTCGGTCAGCAGCAGCCGCAGCGTGTTGCCCGTCCAGTTGATGGCGGTCTCGTTGCCCGCGACCAGGATCACCACCAGGTGGTGCACGGCCTCCTCGTCGGTGAGCGCGGCCGGGTGGGCGAGCAGCCAGGAGGTGAGGTCGGCGCCCGGTTCGGCCCGGCAGCGGCGGACCAGCTCGACCAGGATCGCCTGGAACTCGGCGTTCGCCCGGACGGACTTCTCGCTGCTGTCCACGAAGTGGCTGATCAGTTCGATCAGCCGGGGGCCGGCGGCGGCGGGCAGGCCGAGCAGCTGGGTGAAGACGAGCAGCGGCAGCCGGCGGGCGTACTGGGCGACCAGGTCGGCGGTGCCGTCCGGCCCCCAGTCGTCGATGAGCGCGTCGGCGGCGGCCTCGGTGGTCTCGCGCAGCCGGCGCTGGTCGATCTGGGCGAGGGTGTCGGAGACGGCGGCCCGCAGCCGCTGGTGCTCCGCGCCGTCCAGGTTGAGCAGGGTCGGGCGCCAGGCGGTCATCGGCAGCAGCCGGGAGTCGGGGCGCAGGCGGCCCTCGGCGGGCACCCGCCAGCGGCGCGAGTCCTTGGAGAACAGCTGTTCGTTGCGGGTGAGTTCGAGCAGTTCGGGGTAGCCGAGCACCAGCCAGGCCTCGACGCCGGGCTCCAGTTCGATCGGTGCGACCGGGCCGTACTGCTCGCGCAGCCGGGCGTACATGCCGTGCGGGTCCTCGGCCACGGCCGCGCCGAACAGCGGTGCGCCGCCGCGGATCGGGCACCCGGGCCGGGCGCCCCCGGGGGCGGGCTGCGGCGGTGCGGTGGCGGCCGACAGCGTGCCCGGCTCGGGAGTCGTCATGGCTGGAGCTCCAGTACGGCAGTGGCGTGCAGATGGCCGACGAAGTCGATCAGCAGGTCGTACGCGGCCGTGCGGTCGCGGACGTCGCAGTGCAGGATCGGCACTCCGGGCAGCAGGTCGAGTGCGGCCCGCAGCTCATCCTCGGGGTAACTCGGGCTGTCGGGGAAGACGTTGACGGCCACGGCGAAGGGAATGCGCTGCTCCTCCAGCCGGCCGAGGACGTCGAAGCTCTCGTCGATCCGGCGCAGGTCCACCAGGGCGACGGCGCCGAGCGCGCCGCGCGACAGGTCGTCCCAGAGCGGCTGGAAGCGCTCCTGGCCGGGGGTGCCGAACAGGTAGAGCGCGAGCCTGGGGTTGAGCGTGATCCGGCCGAAGTCGAGGGCGACGGTCGTGGTGGTCTTGTCGGGGCGCCCGCCGAGGTCGTCCACGCCGGAGCCGGCCATGGTCATGACCTCCTCGGTGCGCAGCGGGGTGATCTCGCTGAGGGAGCCGACCAGGGTGGTCTTGCCGACCCCGAACGGGCCGGTGACCAGGATCTTCACCGCGCCCTGCACGGTGGAGGGCAGGTAGTCGGGCTCGTCGCCCGGCACCGCGCCGTCCGGTCCGGGGGCGGTCTCAGCGGAGTTGGCGGAGGCCAACGAGCACCTCTTCCAGGAGGGTTGCGGGCAGGCGTTCGGCCTGCGGGGCGGGCGGGAGGACCTGCACGGCGCCGAGGTCCCAGAGGTCGCCGACCAGCACCTTGACCACGCCCAGGGACAGGCCGAGGTGGGCGGCGACCTCGGCCAGCGAGAGCAGCCGGCGGCAGAGGGCCAGGATCCGCCGGTGCTCCCGGTTGAGACTGTCGGCGGGTAACTCGGGGCAGTCGGGCGAGACGCTCAGCAGGCTTTCCAGGGCCAGCGACTCACGGCTCGTTCGACTGCGGCCGCCGGTGATCACGTACGGCCGGACGGGATTGCTCACCGGAGGCCGCCCGCCGCGTGGTCGACCCGTGGCGGGCTGGTGAGGTGGGCGCCGATCCGCTCGACCAGCACCTGCATCTGGAACGCGACCAGCCCTGCGTCGACGGCCTCGCCGGTCACCACCGCGAGGTGGGTGCCGGCCCCGGCCGCGACGATGAACAGGTAGCCGCCGCCGTACTCGATGATGATCTGCCGGGTGCTGCTGTTCCGCCCGCCGAAGCCCTGGGCGACGCCTCTGGCCAGTGACTGCAGGCCGGAGCAGGCGGCGGCCAGCCGCTCGGCGTCCTCGCGGGGGATCGCGCCGCTGCGGCCGATCTCCAGCCCGTCGTTGGACACCACGACGGCGTGCTGGACCTCGGGGACGGTGATGATGTCGGTCAGCAGCCAGCCGAGGTCAGGATTGGTGGTCATCGAATTCTCCGGAGTGCTGGTGAGGGTGCGGTCGGTCCTGCTGGTGGTCCGCCCCGGACTGTTCGCGGGCGGCCGAGCGGCCGTTCGCGGTGCCGGCCTGGAAGAGCGCCATGAAGGTCTGCGCCTGGTAGGCGGACCGGGGCGGTACCGGCCCGGGGGCGGGCGGCGGGGGCGTGTCGGCGACGCTGTCCCGGCGGTGCCGGCGGCGGGGCAGCGGCGGCGGGGTGCCGCCGCCCGGGGCGGCCTCGCCGTTCTGGTGGGACGGGAGAGCGCCGGCCGGGCGGGCGGGGCCGGCGTGCCGCGCGGCCTTGCCGCCGCTGCCGGAGACGCCGCCGCCGAGGCCGCCGAGCCCGCCGGACTGACCGCCGCCGAGGCCGAGCGGCGGTACCGGCCCGCCGAGGGTCGGTACGGTCGGCGGCAGCGGATCGGTGAGCAGGGTGTTGGGCAGCAGCACCACGACCCGCACGCCGCCGTACGGCGAGGGCGCGGTGCTGAGGGTCACCCGGAAGCCGTACTGCTCGGCCAGCCGGCCGACCGCCGCGAGGCCCAGCTGCGGTACCTCGCCGAGCCGGGACACCTCCAGGGTGGTGCCGCCGGCCAGGACGGAGGCGGCCTTGGCGATGGACTGCTCGGGCATGCCGACGCCGCCGTCGTCGATCTCGATGACGGCGCCGTTGTGGACGGGCATCAGCGTGACGAACACCTGGGTGCTGGGCGGCGAGTAGCGGGTGGCGTTGTCCAGGAGTTCGGCGACGGCGTGGATCAGTGCCTCGGCGGCGGCGCCGATCACCGCGGTCTCCAGCCGGCTGCGGACGACCACCCGCTGGAACGGCAGGATGCGGGACTGGGCGCCGCGGACCACGTCCTCCAGCGAGACCGGCTCCGGCCAGTGCCGGCCGGCCCGTGCACCGCACAGGACGGCCAGGGTCTGGGCCAGCCGGGCCTGTTGGGCGGCGGCGTGGTCGGCCTTGAGCAGACCGTCCAGCAGTTCGGGGTCGTGGTGGGTGCGTTCCATCTCGTCCAGCAGGGCCTGCTGGTCGTGGGCCATCACCAGGATGCGGCGGGCGACGCTGAGGAAGGCCCGCTGGGTGGAGGCGTTGAGTTCCTGCTCCTGCTCGACGGCGGCGTTCTCGCTGCCGCGGTGGACGAGTTCGGCGTGCAGTTGTTCGCGCAGCGAGTCGATCTCGCGTTGCTGGGCGGCGAGCCGGCGACGCTGCGTGCGAGTGACCGCCCGGTACCGTGCGACCGCTGCCAGCGAGAGGGCGGCCAGAACGCCGATCGCTGCTTCGCACCACTGAGTCATCGTCACGCCGCGAATTCTAGGGCGATGATCCTACGATGATGTGAACGGATCCCGGGTCAGCTGAGCTGATCCTGCCAAGGCGCCCGGCGCGGCTCTCCCCGAAGGCCGCCGCCGCTCACCTCGGGGACTGCCGCGGCACCCGTTCGCCGTGCCCGGAGACGATCGCCCCCAGACTGTCCAGCGAACTCCCGCCGGCGCCCCCGGAGTCCCGCCCCCAGTAGTCGGAGTGCGCGTGCTGCCAGTCGCCGTCCTCGACCGCGAAGCGACGGGCGCCGAACTCCCGGCTCGCCGGGTCCTGGCCGAACCACAGCTCGCCGGGGTCGGCGGCGGCCACCGAGCGGGCGGCCGCCGCCCCGGCCGCCACCGCCGCCGGATTGGCGAGCAGCAGCCCGGCACCCGCTCCGAGCCCCGCCCGGCCGGCCGCGGCCCGGCCCGGCAGGCGCGTCACCGGGTCGTGCTCGGCGGCGCCCACCCACACGTGCCCCGGGTCGGCGCGCAGGTCGGCTGCCCGCTGCGCGCCGGTGCCCGGACTGCCGACCAGCACGATCTCGTCCGCCGGGATGCCGCCCGGGCGCTGCGCCGCCAGGCCCACGGTCAGCGAGCCGTAGCTGTGGCCGAGCGCGGTGAGATGCGCGGGCGCGCCCGCGCGGCCGGCCCGCAGCCCCTGCAGGAAGCGCTGGTAGCCGGCCCCGCCCTGCTCGGCCCGGGTGGTGCCGGCGACCGCCAGGGCGTCCGGTCCGGCGCTCTCCAGCTGCGGGGCGTCGTAGCCGAGCCAGGTGACCGAGGCGGTGCTGCGGGCGGGGTCGGCGGCCCGGGCCGCGGCCAGCAGGGTCTTGGCCCGGTCGCCGTCCTTGCCGCCCACGTCGCCGAGTCGGGTGCCCAGGCCCGGGACGTAGACGGCCACGTCGTCGGCGGTGTCCGGGTCGCCGAAGGAGAGGGCGGCCCGGCCCTGGCCCTCCTCGGCGAGCGCCAGCAGGAGGACGGGTCCGCCGCCCGCGGCGTCCTCCGCGCGCAGCCGGTCCTGGATCCGCCGGAAGCCGTCCAGCAGGTCCTGTTCGCGCGGTGTGCGCGGGAGCGTGCCGTCCAGCCGGGCGATCAGCCGGGGCAGCGTGCGCCGGTTGGCGGCGTCGCGGACGGCGGCGGGCAGGCCGTCCAGGTTGCCGAGCAGTTCGGGGTGGCGGTCGAGCAGGCGCTCGCGTCCCGCGTCGGTGAGCCGGCGCCACCAGGCGGCGGTCTCGGCCGGAGCCGTGCCGGGGGCCGGCATGCCCAGGGTGAGCGGCTGGTCCGCGCCGAGCACGTGGGCGGTGGCGCTGCGGGCGCGTTCGGCGGCGGCGAGGGCCGGTGCGGGGCCGGTGCGGGTGAGGTCGGCGAAGCGGCGCAGCCGGTCGGCCACGGCGCGGTCGGCGCGGTCGGCGTCGGCGAGGGCGCGGGTGATTCGGCGGCGCAGGTCGCGGCCGGCGGCGGTGAGCAGGGCCGCGTCGGGGTCGTGCCGGTCGGCCGCCGGCGGGGGCGGCCAGGAGACGGAGCCGTCGTCGGCGACCGTGCCGCCGTGGCCGGCGGCCTCGGTCAGGGCCTGCCGGAGCTGGGACTGCGCGAGCAGGAAGGCCTCGGCGCCCTCCCGCAGGACGGGACCGACCAGGTCGAGTTCGGTCCGGGCGGCGCCCAGCCGGGCGGTGGTGGCGCTCAGGGCGTCCTCGGCCCGCTCGGCGGCGCCGCCCGTCCAGCCGGAGTCGCGGACCCGGGCGTGGACGGTGTCCTGCCAGCTCCGGGCGTGTGCGGTGAACTCGTCCGCGAGCCGGTCGTACGCGTCGGCGCAGGTGTACAGCTCGACGGGGTCGGCGTCGCGCAGGGCGGGGACGTCCATCTCCGGGGCCCTCAGCGGCCGGCTGCCGGGCGGGCGGCCGCAGCGGCGGCCGTGTCGCAGTCCCGGTAGTTGGCGGCGGTGGCCAGCAGGTTGCCGCCCTGCCGGTCCAGTTCGGCGCCGAGTGCGCCGAGCAGGGCCCGCCAGGAGTCGGCGCAGCCGCCGAGCCCGGCGGCGGTGGCCCAGCCGGCGAGGGCGTTCTCGGCCCGGTCGGCCGCCTCCAGCAGGGGCCGGGCGGCGGGCGGCAGGAGTTCGGCCGTCCGCCGGGCGCTGTCCCCGGCGGCCCGCAGTTCGTCCGGCCGGACGTGGAACCCGGCGCCGTGGGGCGCTGCCGTGCCTGTCATCCGCGTGCCCCTTCCGGCGGTGCTCGGGCCGAGGCTAGCCAGGCGGGGCGGGCGGTTCCAGGCGCCGGGGCGTGAACGGGGCGGTGCGCGCGGGCGGGTGCGGCGGCGTGCGCGGGCGGGCGCTCGCCCGCGGGTGGGGCCGGTCCCGGCCCGGGCCGGTTCAGGGCGGGTTCAGTGAGGGTTCAGGCCGGTATCAGTTTCCGGCGGCCCCGGTGCGGTGCAGCAGCAGCAGCGCCACGTCGTCGGGGCGGGAGCGCCGTTCCGTCACGTTGAGGGTCAGCAGGTCGGCGAGCCGCTCCAGTTCCGCGCCGGACGCGCCCTGGACGGGGCCGGTCTGGCGGGCCCACAGCTCCAGGCCGCCGAGCATCCGGTGCACCGACTCGTCGTAGTCCTCCTCGCGGTCCTCGACCAGGCCGTCGGTGTAGACGAGCAGGGACTCGCCGGCCGCCAGGTGCCCGGTGGTCAGCCGGTACGGGGCACCCGGGTCGACGCCGAGCGGCGGCCCGCCGGGCAGGTCGAGTTCGGTGGCCTGCGCGCCGCTGATCCGCACCGGCGGCGGATGCCCGGCGCGGGCCGCGCGCAGCGTGCCGTCGGCGGGGTCGAGGGTGAGGTAGAGGCAGGTGGCGAACAGGTCGGTGTCGAGCTCGGCGAGCAGCCGGCTGGTCCGGGTGAGGGTGGCCGCGGGGTCGTGCCCGTCGGTGGCGTACGCGCGCAGGCCGCTGCGGAGCTGGCCCATCACCGCCGTGGCCTCGGCGTTGTGGCCCTGGACGTCGCCGATGACCAGCCCGACCTTGCCGTCCGGCAGCCGGATCAGGTCGTACCAGTCGCCGCCGATCTGCATGCCCTCGGTGCTGGGCAGGTAGCGGGCGGCGGCGGTGACGCCGGGGATGGCGGGCAGCGTGCGGGGCAGCATCGCGCGCTGGAGTTCGGTGGCCCGGTGGTGGTGGGTGTCGTACAGCCGGGCCCGTTCCAGGGACTGCGCGAGGATGCCGGCGAAGGCCGAGTACAGGGTGCGGTCGTCGCGGCTGAAGCCGCGTTCGGTGGCGAAGGTGATCAGGCAGGAGCCCACCTGCCGGCCGGAGGCGATCAGCGGCAGGACGGCCCAGGCGGGCGGGGTGAGCGGGCTCGCGCCGTCCCGGCCGCCGCCGTTCCCGCCGCGGCCGGGCTCGCTGAACAGCGGGGTGGAGCGGGCCAGCGAGTGCTGCATGACGCCCTCGGACAGGGTGGCCAGCCGGTTCAGCTCGGTGCGCCGCGGGCCGCCGTAGACGGTGTGCGAGACGGGCAGCAGCCGGCCCTCGTCCACCAGGTCGAGCACCAGGCTGGCGGCGCCCAGGGCGGGGCCGGCCACGTCGGTCATCGCGGTGGTGACGTCCCGGACGGTGACCGCGCGGGAGAGCGTGCGGGTCAGCGCGAGCAGCAGCGCGGAGCGGGCGCCGAGCGGCGGGGCGTCGGCGTCGGCGTCCGCGTCCTCGGCGGTGTCGGGCCGGTCCTCGGCGCCGGTCCGGTCGCGGTCGGCGAGCAGGCCGGCGATCCGGACGGGGCGGCCGTGGACGTCGAGCATCACCTCACCGCTCTCGCCGACCCGGATGACGCCGCCGCCCCGGCGCAGCACCCGGTACGCGAGCCGGTAGGGGCCGCCGTCGGACAGCGCCTCGGCCAGCCCGGCCTGGACGTCCGGCAGGTCCTCGGGGTGGACCAGGCGGCTCAGGTCGGGGGCCTCGGCGGCACTGCCCTCGGGCGGCGGCGGCAGGCCGACCACCCGGTACGCCTGGGCGTCCCAGAACGTCTCGCCGGTGACCAGGTCGCGTTCGAAGGCGCCCGCGCCGGCCGCGTGGACGGCGAGCGAGAGCAGCGGGTGCGCGAGCGGCGCGGGATTGCCGGCGGGGGTGTGGGTGCGGACGCCCTTCGGGGCCCCGGTGCTCGCGTGCACGTGGTCCAGCAGGTGGGAGAGCCGGTGGGCGCAGGCGGCGCCGATCGTCTCCAGGACGTCCAGGTCGCGCCGGGGCACGGTGCCGCGGTGCGCGAGGGCGAGGGCGAGGGTGCCGACCGGCTGCTCGTCCACGATCATCGGCAGCGCCACCAGGGCGACCATGCCGGTGCCCATGCCGGTGTTGCGGTTGGGGTAGTCGATGCTGGTGCGCTCGGGGCTGAGCAGGTAGGGGCGGCGCAGCCGCAGGGCCATCGCGGCGGGCAGGTCGCTGTCGGCGTCGACGGTGCCGTAGCGCTCGTGCGCCCAGTCGGGCAGGCCGTGGGAGGCGGTCAGCCGGAGCATGCCGGCGGGATCGAGCAGGTAGAGGGCGCTGCCCTCGCCGGTGATCCAGGCCGGGCCCTCGGCGAGGACGGTGCCGAGCAGCTCGCCCGCGCTGGAGCACTGCAGCAGCAGCCGGACGCAGCGCATGGCACTGCGGGTGCCGGTGGCGGCGAGGGGGGTCCCGTTCTCGCCGGCGGCCGGCGGGGAGGGAGGGAACCACGGGGAGGTCAGGTCCATCGGGCTACCCGGCCTTTCCGTTCTGCGAGGGGTGCGGGCTTATGGCATACGTAATTGTTTATCCTATTTGCTCAGGGGTGGAATGGTGGTCCGAGACGCCGGACCATGACGAGAGTCCGGTCGTCGGGCACGTCCCTGGCCACCGCCCGCAGCAGCCGCCCCGCCGGGCTGCCGTCCGCGCGCGGCAGCCGCAGCACCGGCTCGGCCGCGGTCAGCAACCGCCCTATCCCGGTGTCGATGTCCTGGCCGGGCACCTCCACCAGCCCGTCGCTGTACAGCAGCAGCGAGTCACCGAGGGCCAGCCGTCCGTGCGTCTCCGGATAGGGACTGCCGGCCAGCAGCCCGAGCGCGGGCCCGCCCTCGCCGCCGAGCAGCCAGCTGCCGCCGCGCGCCGGGGTGTAGTGCGCGGGCGGCGGGTGACCGGCGTTGAACAGCCGGTAGTGCCCGCTGGCCGGCCGCAGTGCCAGGTGGACGGCCGTGGCGAACTCGTCCTCCCAGCCCAGCCCGACCAGGTAGTCGTTCGCGGCGGGCAGGAAGGCCTCCGCCGGTACCGAGCCGAGCAGCATCGCGAACGCGCCCGAGAGGTGCATCGAGCGCGCGGCGGCCCGGCTGCCCTTGCCGGAGACGTCCACCAGGACGACCTCCAGCAGATCCTGGTCGGGCCGGTGCGAGCAGAGCAGGAAGTCGCCGGAGAACGAGTTGCCGCCGACCGGCGCGAGGGCCCGGTCGAAGTGCCAGTCCAGCAGCCGGTCCGGCAGCCGGCCCAGCGCCCGGGTGTGCTCGGCCAGCTCCAGCAGCATCGAGTCGCCGCGCAGCCCGCGCAGGCCGAGCCGGTTGCGGAACCGCGAGGTCAGCAGGCCGAAGCCGGCGGTGCAGGCCAGCACCGCGGTGACCGCCACCCGCACCCCGTGCGGCTCCGCCAGCAGGCCGCTGAGCAGGCTGCCGGCCAGGACGGCGGAGGTCAGCACCAGCTGGCGGCCCGTCCGCAGCACCGTGCAGCCGGCCACCAGCGGGAGGACGAGCGAGGACGGCGGCCAGCTACCGGGCAGTGCGATGGACATCGTGCTGAACAGGGCGGCCGACACCAGCAGCAGGAGCAGCGCGTCCCGCTCCGCGCCCGGGTCACCGTCCAGCAGGCGGTTGCCCCAGCGGCCGAACGGGCCCCGGCGCAGCACGCGGGACCAGCGCCCCCGGCCCGGCCGGTGTCCGGCTGCCTCCTTCGGTGCGGACACCTCGACCTCCCCCGGGGTCGGGAGGTCACCCGTGCTGACCACCCGTTGGAGCAGTCAATCTAACGCCATACGGGTGTTCGGTCCTGGCAGGACGCGGGGCCCACGGCGCCGGACGCAGGCCGGGGCGGCCCGCGGATCCGCCGCCGGGCTCAGCCCTCCGGCGCGGCGGCCTTCGGCCAGGCCCGCAGGCCGCCGGTCAGCATCCCGATCAGCCGCGCCTGGGTCACCGCGGGGTCCTCGGCCAGCTGGAACGCGCCCGCGATCGACAGCGAGGCGAAACCGTGCGCCACCGAGCGCACCGTCCGGGCCGCGTGGATCACCTCCCGGTCCGGCAGCCCGTAGTCGTGCAGCACCGCGACGATCACGCCGACCAGCTCGGCCGCCGCCCGGGTCAGCTCGTCGTCGGGCTGCGGGGCCTGCGGCAGCGAGCTGTAGCGGTGCGGGTACTCCGTGGCGTACGCGTGGTAGGCGCGGAGGACCGCCTCGACCGCCTCGTCGCCGCTGCGCCCGAGGGCGGCGCGGGCGAGCCGGGCGCCGAGCTCCTCGGTGACCCGGACGGCGACCAGGCGGCGCAGTTCGGCGAGGCCGCCGGCGACGTGCTTGTAGAGGGAGGGGGTCGCGACGCCCGCCCGGGCGGCGACGGCGGCCAGGGTCAGGGCATCGGGGCCCTGCTCGTCGATCAGGCCGAGGGCGTGGGTGACGACGCTGTCCGGGGTCAGTCCGACGCGTGGCATGGGGGTCTCCGCTGCGGGGTGGTGAGGGGGCTCAGGCGAGGTCGGCGAGGAAGCCGAGCAGGGCGTCGGCGGTGGCCTGCGGACGCTCCACCATCAGGTAGTGCCCGGCGCCCTCGACGATCACCTTACGGGCGTGCAGCGCGGCGGCCTGGCGGTCGGCGACCAGCTCGGGCCTGGGGAAGTCGGGGTCCTTGCCGCCCATCACGACGAGTGCCGGGCAGGTCACGGCGGCGCTCCAGCCGACCGGCGCGGAGTCGCCGGTGACGTAGCCGCGGGTGGCCTGCTTGCGGCCGGGGGTGCGCAGGGCGGCGACCAGCCCGGCGCGGTACTCCTCGAAGCCGGCGGGCTTGGTCGGGAAGGCCAGCTTCTGGTACATCCCCCAGGTGCTGGGCAGGTGCACGAAGGCCGCGCCCATCACCTTCATCAGGACCTTCATGACGGCGTTCGGCGCGGGGCTCTCGACGAAGGCGGCGAGCAGGGCGATCCCGGCGACCCGCTCGGGGGCCAGCCCGGCGAGCCTCACCACGGTGGCCCCGGTGTAGGAGTGGCCGGCCAGGACGGCGCGCTCGATGCCGAGGTGGTCGAGCAGGGCCAGGGCGTCGTCGGCGAGCGCGGCGGGGGAGTAGTCGTCCCAGGCGATCGAGGAGTCGCCGAAGCCGCGCACGTCCAGGGTGATCACCCGGTGGCCCGCCGCGGCCAGCAGCGGGCGGACGTCCCGGTAGACGCTGCGCGGGACCATCATGCCGGGCAGCAGCAGGACGGGGGCGCCGGTGCCGTGCCCGGTGTCGTCGAAGGCGAGCCGGCCGCCGGGGACGTCGAGGTACTGGGTGGCGGGAGCGGTGGTCTGGGACATCGCGGGCCTCCTTGGCCTGGGCCTTGCCTTGGCGGTGCTGTCGGCGACCTGCCGATAGCCATAAAGCTAAGGCTAATAGCCTTAGCCGTCAAGGGATGCCCGCGACGGCGCGCCGATTCGGCCGTCAGATTCCCTCGACCCTGAACGGGTCGTGCTCCGCCAGCAGCTTCTCCAGCCGCGCCTGGTCGACCCGGGTGACGATCTCGGTGCTCTCCTGCCGGTCCCTGATCACCTTGGCCAGGGTGAACGAGGAGGTGACCGTGTACAGCAGGCCGACGGCGAGGAAGGCCCTCATCCAGGAGCTGACCGGCAGGTAGGCGATCCCGACCGCGAGGGCCGTGGCGGAGAGGGCGAAGGACAGCACGGCCTGGGCGTAGTACGCCGCCGTGGTACGCGACTGCATCGGGGTGCTCATGTCGTCAGGATGGCCAACTGTCGTGCGCCGCACATGAGTACGAGTACTCAGATTCGAGAGCTGTTCGTCGACAGATGCTCACGATCCGTAGTGCCGACCGATGAGAACCATGCCAAACCGCCCATTTTGACCCTTAGAAATGTGACTCCGCACCACGAATGGCTTGGAATCAGGGGCTCCTAGGATTAACGTTTGATAACGCAGCGCGGTCGGCAACGCCGTACCAACGGCACCGTGCGCCTGCGCCTAATCCCCAAGACCCGCCCTGTGGGGCGTGTCGGGGAGCCGGGGAACCACCGTTCCTTGGGGTGAATCGGCCAGGCCCAGGCCCGGCCGTAGGAGACCTTCCTGCTCCGAACCCGTCAGCTAACCCGGTAGGCGCGAAGGAAGGAAAGGAGCGCGCCTCCGTGGCGTCGACGCACTCTCCGGCATACCCGTCCGGCTCCCAGGCCGGCACCCAGCTGCTCGACCACCCGTGGCCCCCGGCCCACGGCGGCACGTACGGCGCGGCCCCCGACGGCGCGGCCGCCCACCAGCCCGCCGACGCCAACCGCCACCGGATGCCCCGTCAGTCCCGCGGCACCGGTCCGCTGCTCGGCGTCACCGCGATGGCCGCCACCCTCGGCGCCACCGGCTTCGCCTCCGCGACCCCCGCCGCCGCACCGGCCGTCGCCTCGCCCGACGAGACCCCCGTGCTCTCCGCCGACCCCGGTCTCGCGCTCGCCGCCCGCATCCAGTTGCAGGCCGACAGCCAGCGCACCGCCGCCGAGGAGACTGCCCGCCTTCAGGCCGCCAAGGAGGCCGAGACCAAGCGCGCCGCCCAGCAGCAGGAGGCCGACCGGGCCGCCGCGGCCGCCGAGAAGGCCAAGCTCGCCGCCGTCCAGCTGCCGGTGCGCGACTACCACCTCTCCGCGCACTACGGCCAGAGCGCCTCCTACTGGGCCCACCTGCACACCGGCCTCGACTTCGCCGCCTCCACCGGCACCCCCGTGTACGCGGTCGGCGCCGGCAGCATCACCTCGGCCGGCTGGTCCGGCTCGTACGGCTACCGGATCATCCAGACCCTGCCCGACGGCACCGAGATCTGGTACTGCCACCTCTCCGCGATCCTCCGCGCCTCCGGCAAGATCGTTCCCGGTCAGCAGATCGGCCGGGTCGGCGCCACCGGCAACGTGACCGGCCCGCACCTGCACGTCGAGGTCCGCCCCGACGGCGGCGCCCCCGTCGACCCGGAGACCTGGTTCGAGCAGCGCGGCGTCAACCCCTGACGGCTGCCGCCCGCCCCGGCCGCCGCCGGGGCGGGGCGGCCCGTCAGTCCTGCGGCTCCTGCCCGGCCGCTTGTTCCTCCACGGTTTCCTCCACGGCTTCCTCCTCCGGTGGGAACTGCGCCAGGTAGGCGTCGATCTCGTCCTGGCCCGGCTCCGGGGCGAGGTCCAGGTACTCGGTGGCCAGGAGTTCCGGCAGGCCGGGCACCGTCCACCCGCCGAACAGCTCCAACGCCTCGGCCACCACCGCCGCCTCGAACGAGGCCGGGTCGCCGGCGAGCTCGGCCGGCATCGGCAGGCCCAGGGCGTTGGCGTCCGCCAGGTTGCGGTAGCTGCGCTGCATCAGGCCGTTCTCCAGCATCAGCCGGGCGCCGTCGGTGGCCATCGCCACGGAGAGCATCCGGGCCGGGCCCCAGCCGCCGTCGACGTCCACCCGGTCGAGGGTGCCGGTGTCCTCCAGGGCCTCGTACACGGCCACCCGGTCCTCCGGGGTCAGGTCGCGGAACCAGTCGAGCCAGCCGCGGACGGCCTCCGGGTCGTGCTCGTCCACGCCGTCCGCGCGCAGCAGCAGGGTGTAGAGCCGGGGCCAGGTCACCAGATCGGCCCGGTGCAGCAGGCCGGCCGCGACCTCGCCCTGCCAGCGGGCCTCGGCCTGGAGCCGCTCGTAGCGCTTGGCGTTGAGCCGCTTGGCGGCCCGCTGATGGTCGATCAGCAGCTCGACGGCGGCGCCGTAGGCCAGCGGGTCCTCGCCGGGGGCGGGCTGGACGTACAGGTAGAGCCGCTCGTACAGCAGGTGTTCGACCGCCGCCGAGGTCAGCTCCGGCCAGCCGTCGTGCAACCTGGCGCCGCCCAGCTCCAGCAGCGCCAGGACCGCCCGCAGCGGGCCCTCGGCCACCGGCTCGCGGCCCTCGGCCGCCGCCCAGGCGAGGAGTTCGGCGGTCCGGGTACGGGGAGTGAGCCGCAGGTCATCGTGGTCCATGTGACGTACCGTAGCCGCTGTACCGTTGGCAGACATGGTCCCCGTACTGCTCACCGGCCCGCGCCTGCTCATCCGCGAGTTCCACCACACCCCCGGCGACGTCGACGCGCTGCACGCCGTGTTCGGGGACGCCGAGACGGCGCGCTACCTCCCGTTCGAGCCGCGTGACCGGGAGACCTGCGCCGACCAGATCGAGCTCTACCTCGAAGAGGCGGAGAAGGTCCCGCGCACCACCTACCGCCTCGCCGTCGTCCGGCACGAGGACGGCGAGGACTCCGCGCCGATCGGCAACGCCGTCCTCGGCGTCGAGCCGCAGCGCGCCGGGTTCCTCGGGTACGCGCTGCGGCGCGACACCTGGGGCCACGGGTACGCGGGCGAGGTCACCCAGCTGCTCTGCGGGCTCGGCTTCGCCACCCTCGGCCTGCACCGGCTCGCCGCCCGGGTCGACCCGGCCAACACCGCCTCCTCCCGGGTGCTCACCAGGGCCGGGTTCCAGCTGGAGGGCCGGATCCGGCACGACCTCCACCTGCGCGGCGCCTGGCACGACGCCCTGCAGTACTCGCTGCTGGAGGACGAGTGGACGCCGCCCGCCGGGTGACGGGGGGTTAACCCCACCCAGGACCCGCCGGTGGGCCGGATACCCGCCGACCGCCCCGTCCGCCATCGTGGAGTGGTCAGCAGGACACCGCACACGACACGACGGGGACGGAAGCGGCCATGACCAGCACCGTGCAGCGCAGCCAGGACAGCCAGTACGGCGGGCACGACGAGTACGCCACCCGCCGGCCGGTCCGCCACGACGCACCGGCGGCCGGCTTCTGGCGGGCGCCGTTCAGCCGCGCCTACTTCCACGAGGTCGGCTTCGCGCTGAGCGGGCTCCCGGTCGCGATCGCCGGGTTCGTCTTCGCCGTCGTCCTGTTCAACCTCGGTCTCGGCACCCTGGTCACCGCCCTCGGACTGCCGGTGCTGGCGGCGCTGCTGGGCGGGGCGCGCGGGTTCGGGGCGCTCCAGCGGGCCCGGGCCCGGAGCATGCTCGCCCTGGACGTCGAGGCCCCGGAGCCCGTCCGCCCGGCCCGGAAGGGCTTCTGGGCGGGCACCACCGCCCGCCTGACCGACCCGGCGGGCTGGAAGGCCGTGCTGTACCAGGTGGTGATGTTCCCGTGGGCGATCCTCAGCTTCGTGCTGACGCTGACCTTCCTGGTCACCGGCTGGGTGGTCGCCGCCTACCCGCTCTACCACTGGGTCTTCGCCCGCTGGACGCCGTGGCCCGGCTACCAGGTCTTCGACTTCACCAAGGACGGCGTGCACCACCAGTACTTCGTCGAGTCGCCGGCCCAGATCGCCGCGCTGTCCGCGATCGGGTTCGTGATGGTCCTCCTCACCCCGAAGCTGGTCCGCGCGATGAGCAACGTCGACCGCCTCGCGATCCGCGGCCTGCTCGGCCGCTGAACCGCGCACCCGCAGGGCCCGGCCGCCACCGCGGCCGGGC
>NZ_JBHUWW010000009.1:0-116610 GCF_042669755.1 Kitasatospora sp. NPDC057223
CGGCGGCACCGTGCCGCCGGCCGGCCGGCCGGGGTGGTGGGGGTGGCGCGTCCGTGACCTATCGGATGCGCTCCCCGGCGATCCAGACCCCGGCGATGTCGCGGGTGGCGGTGATGTCCGTGGTCGGGTCGCCGTCGACCAGGAGCAGGTCGGCGCGCCGGCCCGGTTCGATCACGCCGCGGTCCTCGAGGCCGAACGTCTGCGCCGTGAGGGTGGTTGCCGAGCGGAGCACTTCGAGGGGGGTGAGGCCGGCCTCGACCAGGAGCTCCAGCTCGTCGTGCAGGGACTCGCCGTGCCTGGGGGCGAACGGGACCCCGGGCGCGGAGTTCGCGTCGGTGCCGACCAGGAGCCGGATGCCGGCCCGGTGGAGCCTGGTCACCGTGTCGCGGGCGTACTCGTACCTGAGCCCGGTACCGGCCCGCGCCGAGGCGATGCCCCGCATCATCGTCAGGGTGGGGGAGGAGACCGTCCCGGCGGTCCGCATGTGCTCGACGGTCTCGTCGTCGAGGACGGCGTCCAGGGGCGCGTGGGTGCTGATGTCGACGCCGGCTCCGACCGCGACGCGGAAGGCGCCGGTGGTGATCGAGTGCGCCACGACCTGGAGCCCGCGTTCGTGTGCGGCGGTGACGATCGCGGCGACGGTCTCCTGGTCCATGCCGGCCGGCGGGGCGGCCTCCGTGACGATCTTGATGTAGTCGGCGCCGTCCGCGACACGGCGCTCCACGAACGCGCGGGCCTCCTGCGGGGTCGTGACGATGCCGTCGGCCGGGAACCCGGGCATCCTGGCGTGGTTCCCGCCGGGGCCCACCGCCGGGGTGGTCGCGCTGAGGATCTGCGCCACGCCCTTCTGCGCGCGCATCTCGGTGACGAACGGGAGCGGCCAGGCCGCCATGTCGAGGCCGGTCGTGACGCCCCACCGGGCCAGGTCCGCCAGGTCCTGCCGGCCGAGCACGTGCATGTGCGAGTCGATCAGGCCCGGCAGGAGTGTCCGGCCCGTACCGTCGACGACCGTGTCGGGAGTCCCCCCGGCGACGATCGTCGCCCCCTCGACGTACACCCGCCGGGGCTCCGTCAGGCTCTCGCCCGTGAACACACGGACGCCTTCGATCGCGGTGACAGCTGCCATGGCGAGGGTTCCTTTCTGAATAGCTTTCCTGAAGACTATCACTAAAGCTTTCATCGGATAGGGTGGAGTCATGACCGCAGACCGAGTGGACGCCTCCGGCGACGAGCGCCTCGCGCTGACGTTCTCCCAGCACGTCGTGCGCCTGCAGACCGTCTTCGAGCAGGCCATCGCTCCCACTCTGGCAGCGCAGGGCCTCACCCCCGCGGAACTCGACGTGCTCGCCGCGTTGCGTTCCGTCGGCGCCCCCTACGAGCAGCGGCCGAAGGAGCTGGCGGCGCGCCTGCTGCTGACCACCGGCGGACTGAGCAACGTCCTGCGCCGGCTCGACGCACGCGGGCTCGTGAGCCGCGTCCCCGACCCGTCGGACGGGCGGAGCCACAACGTCCGGCTGACACCCGAGGGTGTCACCACCACCCTGGCCACGACCGCCGCGGCCACGACGGCGCTCCAGCGCGTACTGGCCGCCGTGCCGGCCGCGACGCTTCAGGACACCCTGCACCAACTGCGATCGATCCTCGGCGCCGTGGACGGCAGCCGGGCCGACCCTCCCGCCTTCGGGTACCTGCCGGAGGCTCCCGTCCCCGGATCCCCGACCGCCGGGTGACACCGCCGGCCCCCTGCGCGTGGTCGGCACGCACAGGGGGCCGGCGGGGCGGCCGGGCTGCGGGAGCTAGCTGCGGGACCACTTCTGGTTGGGCAGGTCGTTGCAGGTCCACAGCTGGATCGGGGTGCTGTTCGCGGTGCCGCGGGCCTTGGCGTCCAGGCACTTGCCGGAGCCGGTGCCGACGACGGTGCCGTCGGCCCTGAGGGTCCACTTCTGCGCGGCGGTGTTGTTGCAGTCGTAGATCTGGACCGCCGTGCCGTCGGCGGTGCCGCCGGCGGCGGCGTCCAGGCACTTGGTGCCGTAGACCTTCAGTTCCTGGTCGGCGGTCAGGGTCCAGCTCTGGTTGGTGCCGTTGTTGCAGTCCCAGAGCGTGACCACGGTGGAGTCGGCCTGGCTCGAGTTCGGCACGTCGACGCACCGGCCGGACTCGGCACCCTTGATCGGGCCGGTCTGGGTGGCCGGGGTGTTCGTGATCGTCACCGAGCCGTTCAGGCGCAGATCACGCGAGGAGGAGCCGACGCTGATCGCCTGCGGGCCGGCGGCGGTGGTCCAGGAGCCGTTCCAGAACTGGAAGCTGCGCGCGTCGAGGGTGAGGTTCACCCGCTGGGTCGCTCCCGGGTTGAGCGTGACCCGCTGGAAGCCGCGCAGGTTGTGCGGCGGTTCGCCGCTGCTGGACGGCTGCCCGACGTAGACCTGGGCGATCTCCGAGCCGGCCTTCGAGCCGGTGTTGGTCACGTCGAACGACACGGCGACGCCGCCGCTGCCGTCCGGGCTTCCGACCGTCAGATTGCCGTAGCCGAAGGTGGTGTAGGACAGGCCGTAGCCGAACGGGTAGGCCGGGGCGATGTTCTGCTTGTCGTACCAGCGGTATCCGACGTTGATCCCCTCGGAGTACTGCACCGTGTTGTTCTGGCCGGGGAACTGCGCCGGGGTGCTCGCCGGCACGTCGGCCAGCGACTTCGGGAACGTCACCGGCAGCTTGCCGGAGAAGTTGGAATCGCCGAACAGCAGTGATGCCAGGGCGTTGCCGTACTCCTGGCCCGGGTACCAGGCTTCGACGATGCCGCGCACCGAGTTCGCCCACGGCATCGTCACCGCCGATCCGCTGTTCACCACGACCACGGTGTTCGGGTTCACGGCGGCGACGTCGGAGATCAGCTTGTTCTGGTCGGCGGGGAGGTTGATGTCGCCGATGTCGCTGCCCTCGGACTCGAACTTGTTCGCGAAGACCACCGCCACGTCGGCGCTACGGGCCGCCGTGATCGCCTGGTCGTGCAGGTTCTGGCCGGGCTGCAGCCAGCCGAGTGTGAGGTTGGACGCGCCGCCGGCCTGGTAGTAGTCCACCTGGATACTGACCGGCTGGCCCGCCGTCAGCGCGATCGTGCCGGTCCTGGTGGTCGAGGCCTGCGGCTGCCACTGGTCGATGATCTGCTGGCCGTTCACGAACAGCCGGCTGCCGTCGTCGCTGGTCAGCGAGAAGGTGTAGGTACCGGTCGTCGGTGGGGTCACCTTTCCGCTCCAGCGCCCGGACCAGCTGCCCCCGGAGGTGCCCTGAACCGGGGCGCCGCCGTTCCAGGCGGAGTCCACGGTGGGCTCGACCCTCGATGCCACGACCGGCAGGGACAGCGTCTGGTTGTTGAAGTAGTCGGCGGTGAGGCCGTGTCCCGAGCCCGAGGAGGGGGTGAGCAGACTGGTGTCGATGGGCGGCAGAGCGCCGTCCGATCGGGTGCCGCCCTGGGCGTAGGTGACGTTGACGGCGCTGCCGCCGCGGGCCTTCAGCCCCTGGTACGGGGTGACGATGCCGGAGGCCGTCACCCCGGCGCTGCCGCCGCCCTGGGTCATCGCGCCGGCGCCGCCGCCGCTGCCGAGGACGGCCACGGTGTGCGTGTTACCGGTGAACGGCAGCACGTTGTTCGCGTTCTTCAGCAGCACGCTGCCCTGGATCGCGACCTGCTTCGCCGTGGTGAGGTGCTCGGCCGTGGTGACCACGGCGTTGATGTTGCCGTTCTGGGTCCTGTCGAACAGGCCCTGCCGGAACATCGAGGTGAGGATGCGCCGGGTGTGGTCGTTCAGGGTGGCCTGTGAGACCTGGCCGTTGTTCACCGCCGTGGTCAGTGCGCTGCCGTAGTACCTGCTGTCCGGCATCTCCATGTCCAGGCCGTTGTTGGCCGAGGCGACGGTGGAGTGGGTGGCGCCCCAGTCGGCCGTGATGAAGCCGGTGAATCCCATGTCGCCCTTGAGGATGCCGTTCTGCATCGGGCCGTTCTCGCAGGCGTGCGGGCCGTTGATCAGGTTGTACGAGCACATCACCGAGTCGACGCCGCCCTTGACGGCCGCCTCGAACGCGGGGGTGTAGATCTCCCGGGTCGCCCGGTCGGACACGATGACGTTGTCCTCCAGGCCGAAACGGTTGGTCTCCTGGTTGTACGCCGCGTAGTGCTTGACCTGCGCCATCGGGCCCTGGCTCTGGATGCCCCGGATGTCCGCGACGCCGATCTGGCCGGCCAGGTAGGGGTCTTCGCCGAAGGACTCGAAGGCCCGGCCCCAGCGCGGATCCCGCACGATGTTCACCGTCGGGCCGAGCTCGATGTTGACGCCCTTGCCCCACTGCTCGGCACCGAGGACCTCGCCGTACTTCTGCATCAGGGCGGTGTCCCAGGTCGCCGCCCCGGACACCGGCGAGGCCAGCTGGGTGACGCCGCTGAGGCCGTCACCCACTCCGACCGGCCCGTCCTGCAGGTGCAGCGGCGGTATTCCGAGGCGGCTGTTCCCGTCGACGCAGCCGACGTAACCGCAGGACGCGCCGCCGTGCAGCATGGTCAGCTTCTCGGCCTGGGTCATCGCGGACAGCAGGCTGTCGGCCCGCTGGGCCGGCGTCAGGCCGGTGTTCATCCAGGGGTTCTGGGCGGCCTCGGCGACCGGGCTCTGGGCGGGGAGGGAGAGGACGGCGAGCCCGATCGCCGCCACCACCGCCATCCACCTGGGGACATGACGCTTCTTCGGCATTGGACAACTCCATCGGGAGGTAGGGGATATGACGTCACACCGAACCCGCTCCGGGCCCGGCTGCTTTCGAAGAGAACGAGGCTGAGGTGCCGGAGGCGAAAAGGGGGCCGGACATCCTGCCGTGCCGCAGGCATACGGCGATCTCGGAGATCACGCGTACGGCAGCGGGGGAGCGCGGCAGGCCGGCCCGGCGGCCACTTGTGTCGCGCCGGGGCCCCTGGGAGGTGACGAAGGTGATGCCGGACGTGTTCGCGTTGATGTCGGCCAAACCGTCCGAGGCCTTCTTCGCGAGTCGGCCGCATGTGCGGTGTGCTCTGTGGCGTATGCGGCCGGCGGTGCACCGGGAACCGCTGCCGCCGCTCCGAGTCCGGACCGGCGTCGCGATGCCCGTGGTGTCTGAACTCGATGCGGCGGCCGGCGCGCGGTCGGAGCCTGTCGACGGGTCGCGCCGACGGCCCCGGTGAGGGTCGCGCGGAGGGTGCTGCCCCTTCCCTGCGGGGGAGTCGGGGAGTTCGTGTGCGGGGTGCCCTCCCGGGGTGGGGGATGCGGTCCCGGACGGCGTGTGCCTCCGCGCGACGGAGGGAGGGAGGGAAGGCTCAGGCCGTGGCTACTCGGTCATGTACGTGAACAGCTATCTGCCACATGAACGCTGTCAGGAGTTGAGGCTAGGACGGAGCAGCCTTCGGGGTCAACCCTGCTGGAGGGGTCAGTACTTGACCATGGCAATGCATGCGGGGCCCTGGCACCGTTCACTAGGCGAACGCGACGAGGCGTTTCGCCTGTCCTCCGGCGGTGCGTCCGGCGGGTTTCGGGGCCGCCCCGGCTCAGGGGGACTGTTCGGTGAGCATGCCCCAGCCGGGGGCGTAGTTGCCGTGCAGGATGAGCGACGCGGCGCCGACCGCGCCCACGGCGTCGCCGATCACGCTCTTCTCGACGGCGACCGGGCGGGTGGCGTTCGCCATCGCGTTGACGGCCGTGTCGACCTCCTCGCACACGATGGACTCGATGCCGCGCAGAGCCCCGCCGCCCAGCACCACGCGGCTCACGTCCAGCAGTGCGACCGCGCCCCGGACGGCCTGGCCGACCAGCCGTGCGGCCTTGCGGACCGCGTCGCGGGCGGCCGGATCGTCCCGGCGTACGGCCTGGCGCAGTGCTTTCCAGTCCGTGTGCAGTGCCTCGGCGGCCCCCGTCACGCCGATGCGGGTCGCGGCCTCCCGGCCGTGGCGGTCCAGGAGATCCGCGATGACGGCGGCCGGGGTGACGTAGGGCCCCAGGCAGTTGCTGCCGCCGCAGTGGCAGACCAGTGCGCCGGGTTCGACCGCCATGTGGCCGAACTCGCCCGCGTTGCCGGAATCCCCGTGCAGGACGGTGTTGTTGAGGACGATGCCGGCGCCGACCCCGGTGCCCAGGTAGATGAACAGGAAGCTGCCGGTGCGGGCCCTGCCGCCGATCCAGCGTTCGCCGATGGCGGCTGCCGTGGCGTCGTTGTCCATGGCCACCGGCATGCCGGTGGCCGTCCTGAACATCTCCAGCAGCGGCACCCGCCCCCAGCCGGAGAAGTTCGGCGGCGAGACGACGGCCCCGGCCTGCGCGTCGATCGGGCCGGGGGTGGCGATCCCGGTGCCCAGCAGCCGGGCGGGGTCGACCCCGGACCCGGCGGCGAGTCGCCGCGCCGCGCCCGCCGCCCGCTCCACCACGTCCGCCGGGTTGCTGGGATCGCTCAGCCGCAGCCGCCTGCTGGCGACCACCTCGCCGACCAGGTTCACCAGCACGACCACGGCGACCTCCGGGTCCAGATGCACGCCCACCGCGTAGGCGCCGTCCGCACGCGGGGACAGCAGTGTGCGCGGCTTGCCACCGCTGGAGGGGGCGTGCCCGGCCTCCGCGACCAGGCCGGCGTCGAGCAGCCTCCGGACCACGTTGGAGACGGTCTGGCTGGTCAGTCCGGTGAGCGGGACGAGTTCGACCCGGCTCACCGGGCCTGCGGTGCGGATCGCGTCCAGGACGACCGCCTGGTTGTAGCCCCCGACCCGGGGAAGATTCGTCCCGCCCTGCGTCACCGCTGCTCATCTCTTCTGTCCCTGCGCACGGGTCCGACGTGCACCAGTTGCAGCGGAAGTCTACAGGTCCGGAGCGTTGACTTAGTCCATCCAATGGATTTAGCGTCGGCCCGGCAGTAGTGCGTCCATCACTGGAGGTTCAGCGTGCGGAAAGCTCTTCCCGGTGCCATCGGTGTCGCAGTCGCTCTGGCGTTGACCGCGTCGGGCTGCGCTTCGGGATCGAAGCCGGCCTCCGGCGCGGGCGGCACCGAGAAGACGATCAAGGTCGTCTACCAGCAGCAGCTGAACAACAGCAACAAGGTCCAGGCGAACTACCTGGGGCCCATGGTCACCGCGTTCGAGAAGGCGAATCCGGGCACCACGGTCAAGCTCATCCCGGTCACGGCCGCCGAGAACGACTACTACACCAAGATCCAGCTGATGATGCGCTCCCCCTCGACCGCGCCCGACCTGGTCTACGAGGACACCGCGATCATCAACTCGGACGTGGCGGCCGGCTACCTCAGACCGCTCGACGGCTACCTCGGTTCCTGGGCCGACTGGAGCCAGTACGCCGACCCGGCCAAGGCCGCGATGAAGTACGCCGCCGACGGCAGGATCTACGGGGTTCCGGACAACACCGACACCCGTGGCATCTGGTACAACAAGGAGATCTTCGCGCAGGCCGGCCTGCCGGTGCCCTGGCAGCCGAACACCTGGGAAGACGTGCTCGGCGCGGCCAGGACGATCAAGTCCGAGGTCCCCGGGGTCACCCCGCTCAACCTCTACACCGGCACCGCCGGCGGTGAGCAGTCGTCCATGCAGGGCTTCGAGATGCTGCTGTACGGAACACCGGCCGCCGGCAGCGCGCTGTACGACGCCGGGCAGCAGAAGTGGGTGGTCGGCAGCCAGGGCTTCAAGGACGCACTCGACTTCGTCCACACCGTCTACAGCCAGGGCCTCGCTCCCTCCGCGCAGCAGGCGCTGGGCGTCGACTTCGCGTCCGCCGTCGCCACCCAGCTCATCCCGCAGGGCAAGCTCGCCATGGACATCGACGGCTCCTGGATGCCCAACAACTGGATCAGGACCGGCCCCCAGCCGTGGCCGCAGTGGGAGGCGACGATGGGCATGGCCGCGATGCCGACACAGAACGGCCAGGCCCCCGGCAGGATCAGCATGTCCGGTGGCTGGGCCTGGTCGATCCCGGCCAAGGCCAAGAGCCCGGACCTCGCCTGGAAGTTCCTCCAGTCGTTGGAGACCGAATCCGCCTCCGCCGCGTGGAACAGCGTGAACGCCACCATCGCGGTCCGCAAGGACGTGGCCGCCGACGCCTCCTACCTGGAGGCGCTGCCGACCAACGCGTTCTTCAGCGCGCTGGTCGCCAACACCTACTACCGCCCGGGCCTGCCCGCCTACACCCAGGTGTCCAGCGCCATCCAGAAGGCCATGGAGGCGGTGACCACAGGTCAGAGCTCCGTCGCCGAGGCCGCCACCGCCTACGACAGCGGGGTCTCGTCGGCGGTCGGCGCGGACAAGACCGTACGCAGCACCCGGTGAGCGGCGTCCCGGCCCTGACCCCGCGCGCCCCGCTGCGGGGTCTGCTGCGGGGCCTGCCGCTGCTGCCCTCGGTGGTGCTGCTGCTGGTGTTCCTGGCCGGTCCGATCGGGTACTGCGTCTACTACGCCTTCACCGACCTGCAGCTCACCGGTGCCTCCGGTACGCACTTCGCCGGCCTGCGGAACTTCACCCGCGCGGTCGGCGATCCGGACTTCCTGAACGCCGTCGAACTGACCCTGGTGTTCGTGATCGGTTCGGCCGTGATCGGCCAGAACAGCCTGGGGCTGGCCCTGGCCGTGCTGATGGAGAAGGCGTCCAAGCCGGTCCGGTCGATCACCGGCGCCGTCGTCGTCGCGGCCTGGATCCTGCCCGAGGTGGTGGCCGGCTACCTGATGTACGCCTTCTTCTACCAGCAGGGCTCGCTCAACGCGATCCTCCGGCTGCTGCACCTGCCGCAGCAGAACTGGCTGTACACCCTGCCCGTCCTGGCGGTCTGCGTCGCCAACGTCTGGCGGGGCACGGCGTTCTCGATGCTGGTGTTCTCCGCCGCCCTGAACGAGGTGCCGCAGGAGCTGGTCGAGGCGGCGGAGGTGGACGGCGCCGGACCTTGGCAGCGGCTGTGGCGGGTGACCCTGCCGGTCATCCGGCGGTCCGTGCTGACCAATCTGATGCTGGTCACCCTGCAGACGCTGTCCGTGTTCGGTCTCATCTACACGATGACCCGGGGCGGCCCCGGAAACAGCTCGCAGACGCTGCCGGTCTTCATGTACCAGCAGGCCTTCCAGAACAGCCTGATCGGCTACGGGACGGCCGTGGCGCTGGTGCTGCTCGCCGTGGGCGGCCTGTTCTCCGCCGTCTACATCCGGATGCTGAAGGTGGAGGAGGACTGAATGGCCGTCTCCGACAGCCCCCCGCGCACGAGCGTGGACCGCCCGCGGCTGCCGACCCCACCGGCCGCTCCCCGGCCGCGCGGGCACCGGCGCCGGGGCAGTACCGGACGTGCGTCCGTCAACGTCCTGCTGCTGCTGTTCTCGCTGCTCTACCTCGTGCCGCTGCTGTGGATGCTGCTGGCGTCCGTCAGCTCGCGCTCCGGCTTCGAGCTCACCGTGCCGTCCCCGACGACGGCCAACTTCCGTGCCGTGCTCGACGCCGACACCACCTACCGGCCGATGCTGAACGGGCTGCTGCTGTGCGGCGGGGGCACCCTGGTGTGCGTACTGTGCTCGGTGCTGGCCGCCTATCCGCTGTCGCGCCTGCGGTCCCGGCTGCGACGGCCGTTCCTCTACACCGTCCTCTTCAGCACCGGCCTGCCGATCACCGCGGTGATGATCCCGGTCTACAGCATGTTCGTGCAGGTCGACCTGATCGACTCGATGCTCGCGACCACGCTCTTCCTGGGCGCCGCGGCGCTGCCGTTCGGGATCTGGCTCATGAAGAGCTTCATGGACGGTGTGCCGGTCGTACTGGAGGAGGCCGCCAGGATCGACGGCGCGAACAGCATGCAGGTGCTGTGGCGGATCGTCCTGCCGCTGATGCGGCCCGGCATCGTCGTGGTGACGGTCTTCACTTTCATCGGGATGTGGGGCAACTTCTTCGTGCCCTTCATCCTGCTGCTGTCGCCGGAGAAGCTGCCCGCCTCGGTCAGCGTGTTCACCTTCCTCAGCGCCCACAACCAGACCCAGTACGGGCAGCTCTCGGCCTTCTCGGTCATCTACTCCGTGCCGGTGCTGATGCTCTACCTGCTGCTCGCCCGCAGGCTCGGCGGCGGCTTCGCCCTCGGCGGCGCCCTCAAGGGCTGAGCCCCTCCCCGCAATGCCCCCGCCACCCGTCCCGCCCAGGAGGCCAGCAGTGCACAACGACCCCGCCGTGACCGAGGCAAGGCTCGCCCGGGTGCTGGACCAGCGCCTTCGACCCGCGGTGCACGCGCGCGCCGTCCCGCTCGGCGTCGGGATCTGGGACGTCCGTGGCGAGCCGGTCCCCGTCCCGGTGGCGCTCCGCGCCCGGTACCGGCCGGCCGGGGTCGGCGACCGCTGGGGGCCGGCCTGGGCGACCTGCTGGTTCCGGATCAGCGGCACCGTCCCGGAGGACTGGGACGGGCTGACCTTGGAGGCGGTACTGGACCTGGGCTTCGGCAGCACGGAGCCCGGGTTCTCCGCCGAGGGGCTGGTCTACCGCCCGGACGGCACCGCGGTCAAGGCGCTCAACCCCCGCAACACCCACCTGCCGATCGGCGCACCGGCGCACGGCGGCGCGGCGTTCGAGTACTACATCGAGGCCGCCGCCAATCCGGTGGTCATGCACACCGGGCCGGACGACCTCTCCTTCCACCCCACGAGGCTGGGCGACCGCGCCCCCTGGCTCCGCGACGCCGGCGCCCCGCCGGGTGAGCCGCTGTACCGGCTGCGCCGGGCGGACCTGGCGGTGTTCGACCGCGTCGTGTTCGAGCTGGTCCAGGACCTGGACGTACTCGGCCAGTTGGCCCACGAGCTGCCGTCCGGATCCACCCGCCGGTGGCAGCTGCTGCAGGACGTCGAACGGGCGCTGGACGCGGTGGACCTCCAGGACGTCAGCGGCACGGCCGCCGCCGCCCGCGCGCTGCTGGCCCCCGCCCTGGCCGCACCCGCGAGCGCCAGGGCCCACCGGATCTCCGCGATCGGCCATGCCCACATCGACTCCGCGTGGCTCTGGCCGCTGCGCGAGACCGTCCGCAAGGTGGCCCGGACGGTCTCCAACGTGACCCAGCTGATGGACGACCACCCCGGCTTCAGGTTCGCCATGTCCCAGGCACAGCAACTGGCCTGGCTCAAGCAGCACCGGCCGGAGGTCTACGCCCGGGTCGGGGAGAAGGCGGCGACGGGGCAGTTCCTGCCCACCGGCAGCCTGTGGGTGGAGCCGGACACCAACATCACCGGAGGGGAGTCGCTGGCGCGCCAGTTCGTCCACGGCAAGCGCTTCTACCTGGAGGAGTTCGGCGTCGAGACCGAGGACATGTGGCTGCCGGACACCTTCGGCTACAACGCCGCACTCCCGCAGGTGATGAAACTCGCCGGGGTGCGCTGGTTCCTGACCCAGAAGATCTCCTGGAACACCACCAACAAGTTCCCGCACCACACCTTCTGGTGGGAGGGCATCGACGGCACCCGGATCTTCAGCCACTTCCCGCCGGTCGACACCTACAACAGCGAACTCTCCGGCGCCGAGGTCGCCCACAGCGAGCGCAACTTCCAGGACAAGGCCCGCACCAACCGCTCGATGGTCCCGTTCGGCTACGGCGACGGGGGCGGCGGCCCCACCCGTGAGATGCTGGCCCGCGCCGCCCGGCTGGCCGACCTGGAGGGGTCGGCGAAGGTCGTCGTCGAGACGCCCGGAGAGTTCTTCGCGGGAGCGCTTGCCGACTACCCCGACGCACCCGTATGGGTCGGCGAGCTCTACCTGGAGTTCCACCGCGGCACTCTGACAAGCCAGTTGGCGACCAAGCAGGGCAACCGGCGCAGCGAGCACCTGCTCCGCGAGGCCGAGCTGTGGGCGGCCACCGCCGCCGTGGAGCACGGTGCGGCCTACCCCTACGAGGCGCTGGACCGGTTGTGGAAGACCGTACTGCTGCACCAGTTCCACGACATCCTGCCCGGCACCTCCATCGCCTGGGTGCACCGCGAGGCGCAGGAGACCTACCTCGCGGTGACCAGCGAACTGGAGCAGCTCGTCGGCCAGGCCCAGCGCACCCTGGCCGGGCCTCCCGGCCCGGACGGGCAGGCGGTCGTCTTCAACGCCGCCCCGCACGCCCGCGACGGCGTCCCGGCCATGGGTGCCGTGCCCCGGCCGCCCCGGCCGCCGGCGACCGCCCCGACCCGTTCGGGTGACCAACTCGTCCTGGAGAACGCGCTGGTGCGCATCGTGGTCGACGGCCGCGGGCTGATCACCTCGGCCCACGACCTCGGCGCCGACCGGGAGGCACTCGCCCCGGGCACCCTCGGCAACCTGCTGCAACTGCACCAGGACTTCCCCAACCAGTGGGACGCCTGGGACATCGACGCCTTCTACCGCAACACGGTCCTGGACCTCACCGACGCCGAGTCGGTCCGTGCGACGGGCACCGGCATCCACATCGTGCGGACCTTCGGGTCCTCCAGGATCGAGCAGACGCTGACCCTGGACCAGGGCAGCCGACGGCTCGACATCGACACGGTGATCGACTGGCACGAACGCGAGAAGCTGCTCAAGGCGGCCTTCCCGCTGGACGTGCGGGCCGCCCACTCCACCGCGGAGATCCCCTTCGGGCACGTGGAACGGCCGACCCACACCAACACCAGCTGGGACGCGGCCAAGTTCGAGGTCTGTGCACACCGCTTCCTGCACGTCGGCGAGCGCGGCTGGGGTGCGGCGCTGGTCAACGACTCCACCTACGGCCATGACGTCACCCGCGACACCCGCCCGGACGGTGGCACCACCACCACCGTGCGGCTCTCGCTGCTCCGGGCGCCCCGCTTCCCCGACCCCGAGGCGGACCAGGGCCGGCACCGGCTGCGCTACGGGCTGCTGATCGGGGTCGAGGTCCCCGAGGCGATCGAGGAGGGCTACCGGCTGAACCTCCCCGAGCGGACCGTGCTTGGCACCGCCACCGTGGCGCCACTGGTCTCCGTCGACCACGCCGCCGTCCTGGTGTCGGCCGTCAAACTCGCCGACGACCGCTCCGACGACGTCATCGTCCGCCTCTACGAGGCCCACGGCGGAAGGGCCCGGGCCACGCTGACGCCCGGTTTCGCCCTGGCCGCCGTCGTGGCCACCGACCTGCTGGAGCGCCCCCTGGCCCAGGACGGCAGCCACACCGTGGTGGGCTCCGAAGTCCGGCTGTCGCTGCGGCCCTTCCAGATCCTGACGCTCCGCCTCACCCCGGCCCCCGCCACGTGAACCTGATCCGGCCGTGACCAGCGCCGCAGTCCTGTTGGATAATGTGTACAACTCCCTGTTCTGTCGCGCCTATTGACAAGCAAATCAACACCAATGCTCAATATGGAACAGGCGTTTTCGGTCGCGCCGGCTGCCGACCTCCGTCGTGCCCCCGCACCCAGGTGGAACCATGAGAGGACTCCTCCGATGTGCCGTCACGCTCGCCGCTGCGGCGGGCTCGGCCCTGGCACCCCCACCCGGGCGGCCCGTGCAACGAGTCGACCGGTATCGGCAGCGGCGAGCGCGGGTGCGGCGGCTGCCGGAGCGGCCACCGCACCTACGCCGTCCAGATCGACCGCTCCGTGTCGCCCGAGCAGATCCGCCGGCACCTCGACGGCAGGAACTACGGCGCCGCCGGACCCGGCAACCGGCAGCCCGCCGCCTCCACACTCGGCAACTCGTACAGGAGACTTGTGATGTTCCACCGCCGTGCCGGGTACCTCGCGGCCCCCGCCTGCCTCCTCCTCGCGGCCGGGCTGCTCACCGGGTGCTCCGCCGACCACGGGCCGGCCGACTCCGGTGACGGGGCGCCTCCCGCCTCGGCGAGGATCTCCGTCACCTACCTGCAGAAGCAGGGCGACCAGGAGTACTTCCTCGACCAGGCGGCCGGCGCCAAGGCCCAGGCCGCCGAACTCGGGATGGACCTGACCGTGGTGGACGTCGGCAGCGACGCGACGAAGGCGCTGAGCGCGCTGCGCTCCGCAATCGCCGACCGGACGGCGGGGGTGATAGCCGTCGTCCCCGATCCGGCGATCGGTCCTGAGGTCGCGAGGACCGCCGATGAGGCCGGGGTGGCACTTCTCGCCTCCGACGACCAGATCTGCACCGACCTTCCGGACCCGAGTGTCTGCTCGCGTCAGAACCTGGTACCCCGGGTGGGGTTCAGCGGGGAGCAGATGGGCGCCCAGGTCGGCCGGCGTGCGGGCGAGGAGTACCGGAAGGCGGGCTGGGCGCCTGGCGACACCCGGATCGTGTACGCCTGGCAGCAGGACGTGAACGTCTGCCGGGAGCGGATCAACGCGGCGGGCCAGGCCTTCGAGCAGGTCGCCGGCAGGGTCCGCTCCTTCGACGTGGGTACGGACAACACCGTGCAGGGCGCTCAGCTCAAGGTCGCGTCGAGAATCGGCGTGGACGGTGCCGGCGTCAGACACTGGGTGGTCTGGGGCTGCAACGACGAGAACGTCCGCGGCGCCGTCACCGCCCTCCAGAACGCCGGTGTCAGCGCCGACAACGTCATCGGCGTCGGCCTCGGCGGCTACCTCGCCTGCAAGGACTGGAGCGGCAGCAAGCCCTCCGGTATGAGGGCCGCCCTCTTCATCAACGGCCGAGACGTCGGCGCCCTGGCCGTCCGGACCATGTACGACAAGCTCAAGAACGGTAAGCCCTTCCCTCCCGAGGCCCTCGCTACCACCGCCATGCTCGACGCCACCACCTGGAGGAGCTCCGGCGCCACCTGTGGGTGACCCCCGTACGCGCCGGCGGAAGCCGCCCCGGTCGGAGGCCTCGTTCCTGCGGTGTCGGCCGGCAGCCGGTACCGGGCGGACCAGGGAGGTGCGGCCTGCCCGCCGCGGACATCCCGGTGGGCGGGCGGCGAACCCCGCCCGGCGGCGGTCCGCCGCCGGCTCGCCCCCCACCCCCACGGTCACCCGGCAGCCCGTGACGCCCTGCCGCAGCAACGGCCGCCCTTCGGACCACCGGGCTGGGGGGCGACGGCGACACCCCGGGGTGGCGCCGTGCCGGGCGCGGGTCGGGATGCGAAGCTCGACGGATGATCGACCGAATCCGCGCAGGCGTCACCCGATGGACCGTCACCGTGCCGCTGCTGGCGCTGGTGGCCCTGGCGCTGACGTGGGGGCGGTCGCTGCCGGGTGTGGTGGTGGCCGTGGTGGGGGTGTTCCTGGCCGGGGCGGTGCTCGCGGCGGTGCACCACGCGGAGGTGATCGCGCACCGGGTGGGGGAGCCCTTCGGGTCGCTGGTGCTGGCCGTGGCGGTGACGATCATCGAGGTGGCGTTGATCGTGACGCTCATGGCCGGCGCGCCGGAGAAGAACGCCACGCTCGCCCGCGACACCGTCTTCGCCGCCGTCATGATCACCTGCAACGGCATCCTCGGCCTGTCGATCCTGCTGACGGCCCTGCGCCACCGCGTCGCCGTCTTCAACGCCGAGGGCACCGGCGCGGCCTTCGCCACCATCGCGACGCTCGCCACCCTCAGCCTGGTGCTGCCGACGTTCACCACCAGCACGCCCGGCCCGCAGTTCAACACCGCCCAGCTCACCTTCGCCGCCGTGGCCTCACTCGGCCTGTACGGGCTCTTCGTCGCGACCCAGACGCTCCGCCACCGGGACTACTTCCTGCAGGTCACCCCCGAGGGGGAGGTGTTGGACGAGGACGACCACGGTGAACTGCCCAGCTCGCGGGCTGCCCTGACGAGCCTGGCCCTGCTCGGGGTCGCCCTGGCCGCGGTGGTGGGCCTGGCGAAGGTCGTGTCGCCGACCATCGAGTCGGTGGTCGCCGACGCGGGCCTGCCCGCCTCGGTGGTCGGGGTGGTGATCGCCCTGCTCGTCCTGCTGCCGGAGACGATCGCGGCGCTGCGGGCGGCCGCCGGCAACCGGGTGCAGACCAGCCTCAACCTGGCGCTCGGCTCCGCGCTGGCGAGCATCGGGTTGACCGTACCCGCGGTGGCGGTGGCCTCCGTGTGGCTCAGCGGCCCGCTCGTCCTGGGCCTGGGCCCGACCCACATGGTGCTGCTCGCGCTGACGGTGGCGATCGGCACGCTGACGGTGATCCCGCGCCGGGCGACGCCGCTCCAGGGGGCCGTCCACCTCTCGGTCCTCGCCGCGTACCTGGTGCTCGCGGTCAGCCCCTGACCGGCCCGTAGGCCGCGGCTCGGTGGCAGCAGCAGGGGACGAACTCCCTCGGCCGCCGTCGCGGCTCCCGGCCGGCGAAGCCCGGCCGCTCCGGCGAGACCACCACTGCGCGCCACAGAAGAGGCGAACTGGCCCGTCAGCCCGCGAGCGCGGGTTCGCCGACCTCGGGAACCGGCGCATCCTCACCAAGGTCCGCAGGAAGGCGGAGCACGCCACCACCCTCCTGAGGCCCTGCGCGTGCCGACGAGAACGCCGCCCGTCACCTTCCTGGCCACCGACTACGGGACAGGGCCGTTCAGAGTACAGAGCCGACGACGGGGAGAAGTCGTCCGCCGGTCAGTCGGACCAGTTCGTCCGCAGTCGTGGGGAAGACGGTGTGCGGGGTGCCGGCGGCGGCCCAGATTCTCGGGTAGTCCGCGAGGGCTCGGTCGACGACGGTGGGAAGCAGGTTGGGGTGGCCGACGGGGGCGACGCCGCCGATGGCCTGTCCCGTGGCCTGGCGGACCTGCTCGGCCGTGGCGCGGCGGAGTTCGCCACGCCCCCAGCGGGTGGCGAGTTCCGCGGTGTCCACCCGGTGGCGGCCGCTCGTGAGGACCATGACGGGCACGTCATCGGAGATGAAGACGAGGCTGTTGGCGATGGCGCCGACTTCGCAGCCCAGGGCGTCGGCGGCTTCGGCGGCCGTGCGCGCCGATTCTGCCAACCGGCGGATCCTGCCGGGGATCCCGGCCGCCACCAAGGCTCGGGCCACAGGTTGACTGCGGGTGGGCAGAGGTCCGCTCGGCGTTGTCATGCCACTCCTTGTTCTCGGGTTTCGGCCTGGCGAGGGCCTGTGGTTCCGGGCCGCGTGTCACCGGACCGATGGACCGGCGGTGCAGGAATCCGATGGTCGCGTTCCGCAAACAGAACGTTCTGAATATGGAACGATAGGCCCCGTGGAGACCGCAGTCAACGAGGCGGAGCAGCGGGAGGGCGATCATGGAGCTGGCTGACCAAGTAGGCCGACGCATCCGGGAACTGCGGGCCGAGCGGGGGCTGTCACTGTCCGAACTGGCCCGGCGGTCGAAGGTCGGGAAGGGCACGCTCTCGGAGCTGGAGGGCGGCCGGCGTAATCCCACGCTGGAAACCCTGTACGCGCTCACGACCGCGCTTGAGGTCCCACTCGGTCGGATCCTGGCCGGTGCGGCAGCGGGAGCGGAGATCTCCGGCAGTGCGGTGGACGCCGTCCTGACCGAGCGCTTCGAGGACGCGGCCGCAACCAGCGAGGTGTACCGCGTGCGGATCCGTGCCGGCACGGTCCAGGAGTCCGCCGCCCACGCCCCCGGAACCGAGGAGCACATGGTCGTTCTGGCGGGCACCGCACGCCTCGGTGACGCCTCGTCACCCCGTCTGGTGAGGGCCGGCGAACACGCCCGCTGGGCCGCCGACGTTCCACATCTGTACTGCGCACCGTCCGGGGACGTCGAGGCCGTCCTGATCGTGCGCTACCCGGCTCTTCGGGCCGTCCCGCTGTCGCAGCCCGGGGTACGGGTCTCCCGGGCAGGCCATTTTGGCGAGGCCCGGCCCGGCGAGTGAGATCCATCGGATCTCGTGCCCGGGGGAGCGCGGATCCGGGGAAGGGCGGAGTCGGTTGCGCTGATGCCCGCTGCCGTGCCGGTTTCGTGCGGCAGGGCCCGGGAGTTGTGCTGTCACCCCGAGTCGGAGCATGTCCGGCCCGGGGTCCATGCCGATGACCGGCCGCACCCCACGGGTCAGGGGCAGGCAGGCCGGCCGGCGCCAACAGGGGTCAGGTGCCCAGGATCGTCGCGAAGGTCGCCGGATCGGCATCGAAGCCGTGGACCCCGGGCCGGAATCCCCAGGCCCCTGAGCTGTCCCGGACGAACTCCGCGACCCTCGCCGCCGTTGCCTCACCGGCGGCTGCGAAGTCCACGACCGCGAACTCCTCGCGCCCGTTCCGGATCTTCACCACGGGGTTCGCTATGTCCCCGAACGTCAGCCGGCCGGCGTTCTGCTGGATGGCGACGCCCACGACGACCCGGAGGTAGCGGTGCGCCAGCCGGTCGAGTTCCAGGAGCAGGCGCTCGTCGACGCCGAGGCCCTTGCCGTCAGGGCTGTCCCTGGTGAGTGTGATCGTGCCGTCGGGAGCGCGGCTGTCGAAGTGAACCAGGTAGGCGGGGGTGCCGGACAGGGCGTCGGTGGTGTACGTCGCGGCGACCAGGTCCAGATCGTGACGTGCCGAGCCCACAGGGCTCGGATCCCACAACAGGCCTACTTCGATTCGTTCCAGACCCTTGCTGAGACTGCTCATCGGACTCCCCCTTCAATGTCGCACCGACCCGGCACGGCGCATCGCGTACTGACCCTTGTCGGGCAACGATAATGCACGGCAATGTCATTGACATGAAGTCAGCTTCTCCGGGGTGCGGCCCTCGGGCCCGGCCGGCCGACCGGCCTGGTTCAGGGGCGCGCCGGTCCGTGCCGGGAGCCGGGCGGACTCAGGCTGTGGTGAGCCGGGTGCCCCGGCGCCAGACGGCGCGGGTGTTGAGGGTGTCGGCGATGGTGGTGGTGGGGTCTCCGTCGACCAGGAGCAGATCGGCGCGCAGGCCTTCGGCGATGCGGCCCCGGTCGGTGAGGCCGAAGCGGCGGGCGGTGACTTCGGTGGCGGCCCGCAGGGCCTGGAGGGGGGTGAGCCCGGCCTGCACCAGGTACTGGAGTTCGTGGTGGACGCTGGCGCCGTGGGCGAGGCCGCCGAGGAAGGGCAGGGGCTGGGAGGCGTCGGTTCCGGCGAGGATGTCGACGCCCGCGTCGTGAAGGGCCTTGATGCTGTCGAGGACGTCCTGGATCTTGCCCTGGGGGTAGTGGCCGAAGCTGGACCGCAGAGTGCTGTCCCAGTCGGCGTCCAGGCGGGAGGAGACGCGGCGGTCGTCCGCGAGGTCGCTGCCGGTGATGCCCATCATGGAGGCGTTGAGGACGGCGCACGGGACGATGAACACGCCGGAGTCCTTGATCATCGCGATGATCTCGGGGGTGTGGGGCTGGTCCATGAACAGATGGACGAGGCCGTCGACGCCGGCTTCGACAGCCATCCGGGTGGAGTCGACAGTGAGGGTGTGGGCGACGGTGAGCATGCCGTGCTTCTTGGCTTCGGCGACGCCGGCGGTGAGGGTGTCCTGGTCGAGCATGGGCAGGCCGGGGTGCCCTTCGATGCTGCCGTCGTCGACCATGAACTTGATGTAGTCCGAGCCGCTCTCGATGAGCCGGGGGATGTAGGAGACGGCTTCGGCAGGGGTGGTGACGAAGGGCATGACCGGGGCGGGGCCCTGCGGGCGGGCCCCGGGGGGCGGCCCGGGGCGGAAGCCCTCCGGGAACAGTTCGCTGGGGTGGCCGCCGGGCGGGGTGAGGCCGAATCCTGAGGAGCGGACGTCCGCGACGGTGTCGTCATCGCTGATGGAGGCCCGGTTGTCGCGGGTGTTGGTGCCCTGCATCTCCAGTTCGGTGGTGACGCCGAACCGCAGTGCCAGCGCGAGCGCCGGCCGGCTGGTGTGGACGTGGGCGTCGATCAGCCCGGGCAGCAGCGTGCCACCGGTGGCGTCCACGGTCTCGGTGCCGCTCGGCGCCGGGCCGCCCAACGACGCGATCCTCCCGTCCTTCAGGAGCACCGTGGTCGGTTCGGTCACCTTGGTGCCGTCGAAGATCCGGGCTCCGGTGATGAAGGTGGTGGTGCTGGCGTCGGTGGTCATCTGCATGTCTCACTCCCGTGTTGCCGATCAGTGCGTACCACTCGGCAAGCATATGACATTTGTTATGCACTTGCGAACAGTGATGAACATGCAGCCTGTGTGCCTCGCCCTAGACTGGGCCCATGAGCGACGCGCAGAATCCCCCGGCCCCCGGTTCTTCGCCCGACGAGGAGCAGGTCCTGGACGGCATCGGGCCGGCCCTGTCGCGGCTGCGCCGCCGCGCGCCGGGCACTGGCAAGGACCTCGCCCGCAATGTCCTGCTGAACGTGATCTGCGACGCGGCGGGTGAGATCACGGTCGGCGAGGTCGCCGTCGAGATGGCCTACCTCCAGTCCGCCGCCAGCCGGTTGATCTCGGCGTGCATCGCCGAGGGTCTGGTACGCCGCGTGGCGTCCCAGGGTGACGGCCGCCGCACCGTCCTGGAGCTCACCGCGCAGGGAGAGGTGCAGCGCCGCCGGTACGCGGCCGAGCAGCGCCGCGCCTTCGAGGAGATCACCGGCCACTGGAGCAGCGACGACCGGCTGATGTTCGCCCGGCTCGCTCGCCGCTACAGCCACGACAGTGCCGCCTACGGCCGGGCCCGCAACAGCCCGGCCGTTCATGCCGACTGAGGCCCGCCGCTGCCGCCGACGCCACAGGGTCCTCGGCTCGCCCCGGGTCACCTGACAGGTCGTCGATCGGCGTCGCAGCGGTCCCACCGTGTGCGCGATGCCCCGCGACGGGTGACCGCACTCCGCCGCCGTGGGCACGGCGGCGGAGTACGGGTCACGGATTGCTCACCGGGGAGGGGGCGGGTTCGTCACTTGGCCAGGAAGGCGAGGAGGGCGTCGGTGACCTCCTGGGCGTGGGTCCAGAGCAGGCCGTGCGGGGCGCCCTCGACGACGACGTACTCGGCCTGCGGAAGGGCCTTGAGGAACGGCTCTGCGGTCGCCTCGATCGGCAGGATGCGGTCGGCGGTGCCGTGCAGGATCAGAGCCGGTACGTCGATCTTCGCGATGTCGGTGCGGAAGTCGGTGGTCCAGGTCGACACGCAGGCCAGCGAGGCGTACCAGGAGGCGCCGGCGGCGACGTTCCAGCTGTTGCGCACGGCCTCCTCGCTGATCCGGGTGCCCAGGTTCTCGTCCAGGTTGTAGAAGTCCTGGTAGAACGCGGTGAAGTAGGCGTAGCGGTCGGCGGTGACATCCTGCTTGATGCCCTCGAAGAGGTTTCCGTCGATGCCATCGGGGTTGTCGTCGGTCTTGAGCAGGAACGGCTCCAGGGAGGCGAGGAAGGCGGCCTTGGCGATCCGGCCGGAACCGTAGGTCCCAAGGTAGCGGCCGACTTCGCCGGTGCCCATGGAGAAGCCGACGAGGACGGCGTTGTCGAGGTCGAGGGTCTCCAGGACGGTGTTGAGGTCTGCGGCGAAGGTGTCGTAGTCGTAGCCGGTGGTGGGCCGGCTGGAGCGGCCGAAGCCGCGCCGGTCGTAGGTGATGACGCGGTAGCCGGCCGCCAGCAGGGCGGCGGACTGCTTCTCCCAGGAGTGGCCGTCGAGCGGGTAGCCGTGGATGAGCACGACCGGCTGCCCGGTGCCGTGGTCCTCGTAGTACAGCTCGATGTCGGTGGAGTTCTCCTGGCCGACGGTGATGAACGCCATGGTGATTGCTGCCTCTCGGTGTTGGTGGGTCTCGGTGTGCTGGATGGTGCGGGTCGGCGGCCGGAATCCGGTCAGCGGACGCTCCGGGCCGCGTCCTCGACGACGCGCGTGACGGCATCGGGGCGGGAGACGGACACCGCGTGGGAGGCGTTGACCTCGGTGGTGCGGGCGTGTGCCCGCTCCGACATGAAACGCTGGGCGGCCACCGGGATGTTGAGGTCCTGGGTGGTGACCAGGGACCAGGAGGGAATGGTCTTCCAGGCGGCCTGGGTGGACGCCTCCTCCAGTGCGGCAGCGGCGACCGGACGCTGTCCGGCGGCCATCAGCCGCGCCCTGGCGGCGGGCACGTCCGCCGCGAACTGCTGGCGGAACCTGTCGGGCTTGATGTAGACGTCGGCGCCCTGACTGCCGTCCGGCAGCGTGTAGTTCACCGGTTCGACCGCGTTGCCGAGGGTGCTGCCGGGGAACCTGTTCGTCAGCCCGAGCGAGCTCTCGCCCGTGTCGGGCAGGAACGCCGCGATGTAGACCAGCGCCTTGACCTTGTTCTCGAGTCCGGCGGCGGCCTGGCTGATGACGGTGCCGCCGTAGGAGTGGCCGACCAGGACCACGGGCCCTTCGATGCGGTCGAGGACACTGCGCAGGTAGGCGGCGTCGTCGGCCGGGCCGCGCAGCGGGTTGGCGGCGGCCACCACCGGATAGCCCGCCCGCTCCAGGCGCTGGACGACGCCGTCCCAGCTGGAGGCGTCGGCGAACGCCCCGTGCTCCAACACGATCGTCGGCCGGACCGGGGCACGGGGCGCCGCATCGGCCACGCCGGACAGGGATGCGGCTGTGACGGACAGGCCGGCGACCGCGATGCCGAGCAGCCGGACGGGGCGGGTCGGGTGGGTGATGCGCATCATCAACGTCCTTCTCGTGCGGGTGAACGTAGTGCCGGGGCAGGCCGGAAAGCGGCTCGGTCCGCCGCCGGGGACACGGTGGACAGAGGGAGGGACGAGGCTCGGTGAGCCGCGCCGGTCCGGCGGGGCGGACCGCCGCGCTGCGGTCCGGCTCACCACCGGGAGGGCGGCATTCCCCTGTCCCGGTGGCCTCGCGCCGGGTGCCGGCGCCGAGGTCTTCTGCCAGAGACACGACGAGCCGGCACGTCCGGTTCACTCCTTGCGTGCGGCAGTTTTCTCGTGCGGTTCAGGGACGGGCACCGGGACACCTTGCCCTCGGTGCCGGCCCGTGAGCCCCCACACCGGACGCTGCCCGGCGCCACCACCGGCTCGCCGCCGTGGCCGAACGGCAGGCGGTCCGCATGCAGAGACGTACCCGCCCGTACGCAGCCACTCGGTTTACCGTGCGTGTGTCCGTGCACCGGCCGGGGGCGGACCTGCCGCCGAGCGGGGAAGGGGAGACGGGCACACATGGTGGGGTCGGGCAACACCCGGTACGGGCAGCCGGTTGACCCGGATCCGGCCGGAGGGCAAGGCGTGCAGATCGCGGTCCTGGGGCCGTTGGTCGTGTGTCGCGACGGTGCGCCGGTGGACCCCGGCCGACGCAAGCAGCGACTGCTGCTGATCCGGCTGCTGCTCGCCGACAGCCACGCGGTCGCGTCGGAGACGCTGTGCGAGGACCTGTGGCAGGGGCGGCCCCCGGCTGTCGTGATGCCGTCCCTGCACGCGCATGTCAGCAAGCTGCGTGCGGTGCTGGAACCACGGCGACGCGGACCCGGACGCTTCGAGATCCTGGTGACCGAGCCCGCCGGGTACGTCCTGCGGGTGCCGCCGGAGAGCCGGGACACGGTCCGCTTCGCGGAGGCGGTCCTGCACGCCCGGCTGGACCTGGCGGCCGGCCGAGCCGCGGATGCGCTGGGGACCGTCGAGCGGGCACTGGGCATGTGGCGCGGTGCCGCCCTGGCCGACGCCACCGACCACGCATTCGCCGCGCCGGAGATCGCCCGACTGGAGGGTCTGCGGCAGAGCGCCGCCGAACTGCACGCCACCGCCTTGCTGCTGGACGGTCAGGTCCCGCGAGCGGTTTCCGCCGCCGAGCAGCTGACCGCCCGTCATCCCCTGCACGAGACCGGCTGGGCCCTGCTCCTGCGCGCCTTGTACCTGGCGGGCCGCCACCCCGAAGCGCTGTTGCGCTACGAAGACCTGCGACGGCACCTCGCCGACGAACTCGGCCTCGACCCCGGCCCAGAACTGCGCGCCCTCCACCACGGCATCCTCCACCACGACCTGCCGGTCCTCGCCCCGCCGCCGTCGCCGGGCACCCGTACGACGCCGCCGTCACCTGGTACCGGACGGGAGCGCTCCCAGCGCTCCCGTGCACCGTCGGCGGTGAGGACCGACGGGCCCGCGGCCCCCGGGGCGCCGATGCCGGAGAGCCACCCCTCATCGCCGGCGCGTCCGGCGCAGTTGCCCCACGACCTGGCGGTCTTCGCCGGCCGGGTGGCCGAGTCAGCCTGGATCTCCGCCACGCGCGACGTGCTGGACCGCCCGGGCCCGGGCACCGCCCGCGTCGTGGTCATCGGCGGGGCACCCGGAGTGGGCAAGACCACCTTCGCGGTCCACCATGCCCACCAGGTCGCCCACCTGTTCCCCGACGGTCAACTGTTCGTCAACCTGTGCGGCTTTCATCCCGATACGCCCGCCCTGGACCCCGCCCACGTCCTGCACGGCTTCCTCACCGCACTGGGTGTCCCCGCCGATCGGATCCCGGCGGACAGCACCGCCCGCACCGCCCTGTTCCGCAGCACGCTGACCGGGCGACGCATCCTCGTCGTCCTGGACAACGCCCGCGACGAGGAGCAGGTCCGGCCCCTGCTGCCGAACGGATCCGGCTGCCTGACCCTGGTCACCAGCCGCAGCCAGCTCGCCGGACTCATCGCCGGCAGCGGTGCGCGCCCCCTGACCCTCACGCTGCCCTCCGAAACGGAGGCCCACGAGATACTGGCCCGCCGCCTCGGGGACGAACGCCTGGAGGCCGAGCCGGACGCCACCACCGGGATCATCCGGCTGTGCGGGCACCTGCCCCTGGCGCTGGCCGTCATCGCGGCCCGTGCCGCCCTCAACCCCACCTTCCCCCTGAGCGCCATCGCCGACGACCTGCGCGCAACCGGCAGCCGCCTCGACGCCCTCACCGCCCTCGACGCCCACACCGATCCGCGCACCGTCTTCTCCTGGTCCTACCGGGCCCTCGACCGGTCCGCCGCCCGCCTCTTCCGCCTCATCGCCCTGCATCCCGGGCCCGACATCACCGCCCCCGCCGTCGCCAGCCTCGCCATGCTCCCCCTTCCCCGGGCCCGCCGCCTGCTCACCGAGCTGACCCAGGTCCGCCTCGTCGAACAGTCCCTGCCCGGCCGCTACGCCCTGCACGACCTGCTCCGCGACTACGCCGCCGAACTCACCGACGACCAGGACACCCCCGCCGAACGCCGTGACGCCACCATCCGCGTCCTGGACCACTACGCCTTCACCGGCCACGCCGGAAACCGGTTGCTGAACCACGAGCCGAAGCCCGTGGCGCCCGGTCCGCTCAGCCCCGGCACCGTCCCCGAACAGCTCGGGGACCACGAGCAGGTGGCGCGCTGGTTCACCGCCGAACAGCCGGTGCTGATCCGGTTGTTCCAGACCGCCGTCGCCCAGGGTCTCGACCGCAACGTCACCGACCTGGCCCGGGTGCTGAAGGAGCATCTGAACCGCCACGAACGCTGGTCGGAGGGCATCACCGTGCTGTCCCACGCCCTGGACTCCGCCCGCCGCCTGGGTGACCGCTTCGAGCAGGGGCGGTGTCTGCGCATGATGGGTGTCCTGCACGGCCAGCTGGGCCGACAGGGCGAGGCCATGAGCCGGCTGGACCTCTCAGCCGCTCACTTCGACTCCTCCGACGACCCGGAGGCCCTCATCGAGCAGGTCCGCACCCAGTACGCGGCCTCGTACGTGCTCGGTCTGCTGGGCCGCAACGAAGAAGCCCTGGCGCGGGCGGAGCGATCGCTGGAGCTGGCCCGGGCGACCGAGGACCCCCTGTGGATGTCCGACCCCCTGAACGCGGTGGCCACGTACCACACGCTCCTGGGCCGACCCGAACAGGGCATCGCCTACAGCAAGGAGGCCATCACGGTGTTCCGGAGTCTGGACGCACCGTGGCGGGAGGCGATGTGCTGGGACAGCCTGGGCCGTGCCTGTCACACCCTCGGCCGGCACCGGGAGGCGCTGGCCTCCCACCACCGGGCACTGGAGGTGTTCGAGGAGAGCCGCGACCGCAAACACGCGATCCGGTCGCTCATGTACATCGGCGACACCCATCTGGCCATGGGCGACCGAGAGGGCGCACGCGCGGCCTGGACCCGGGCCCTGGAAGACGCCGGCGGACCGGGGAGGGACGCTTTCGAAGGCCAGAAGGCCATCCGGGTCCGGCTCGCCGTCCTGAACGTGCCGGCAACCGGCGCGACCGAAGCATGAGACGTGAGACTGCGCCGGACCCGCACGCATGCCGGCGCGGGCGGGACGGCCACCGCGCTGCCGCATAGGTGAGGGCGGCCCTCGACAGCTGGTCCGTGCGGCGAACGGACACGTATCGACCGGACGCACGGGGGAACTGCCTGCGCGTTTCTCCAGCGGTCCTCACGAATCCGGGCAGGGCGGTCCGGGTAGGCCCGCCGCTCCGACTGCGCTGCTCGCCCATGGGCCGGGTGTACGCGGGTGCGCCGCCATGACAAGCGTGACGGCCCGACGCGGCAAGTGGACGACAAGGTTTGGTCAAGGTGTTCCGGAGAGCGTGGTCCTGCCTGCCCGCCTCCTGGCGGGAGACACATCACAGACTCACGGAACATGATTGGGCGCCACCTATGAACGGGACCATGGAAGCGGGGACCCGCACTCTCGCCCCCGGTCGGGCGCATGTCCCGCACACCGTGCCGGACGTCGACCGCGACACCTTCGTCCGGACTGTCTACGACCAGTACGGCCCGCTGCTGCTGCGGTACGCCGCCCGGCTGTTGGACGGCGACTGGCACAAGGCCGAGGACATCCTCCAGGAGACGGCGGCCCGGGCCTGGAAGCACGCCCGGTTGCTGGCTGCCCGCGACGAGCGCGTCCGGCCGTGGCTCTTCACCGTGGTCAGGAACCTGGTCGTCGACCATCACCGTGCTCGGCAGCTTCGGCCGCTCGACCTGCTGCCGGTCGAGGAGCTCCACGCCGTCTGGGAGGCTCCGGACACCGCGCTCACTCTCCACGTGGTGCTTGACGCACTGCAGGAGCTGAACGACCAGCAGCGGACGGTCATCAAGCTCATGTACTACCTGGAGTTCAGTGTCGCCCAGACCGCCGAGCACCTCGGCATCCCGGCCGGCACCGTCAAGAGTCGCGCCTTCTACGCCGTGCGCGCGCTCCGCAAGGCGCTGGAGGAGCGAGGTCTGGTCGGCGAGTAGCGAGGAGCGAGTAGTGCGAGGTGTCCCTCCGCGGTCGTGCCGGCTGGATCCGCAGGACGGTACGGACTCCTTCCGGGCTGGGAGATTTCAGGCGTGGCAAGTGAAGCCGATGTCGGAGGAATGGCTGTGCAGTGCGAGCAGACCAGGAAAGAGCTGGCCGTCCTGGCCCTGACCGGAGCGCGGGCAGGAGGGCTGGACGCTGCGAGCGCCGAGCATCTCGGCGGCTGTGCGAACTGCACGGCCGAACGGCAACGGCTCGCCGGTGTGACCCGGGTGCTCTCCCGTGTGGGCTTGAGCGCGTTCGAGGGTGTTGCGGCCCCCGAGGCCGGGGCCGCTGAGCCCGGATCCACCGGTTGAATGTCTGCCGGGGGTGGGGCCGGGAGCGAGGAGATGTCTTGTGACCTGCGAGGACGAGACTTCTCCACGGTTCCCTGAGCGGGCCCGGGCCTTGTGCGGCCTCCGGCCCGTCCGGCGCCGCACGGCCCTGGAGCCGGGGCCGTGCCTTCGGTGCCGGGCGGCTGCTTCAGGGGTTGATGACGTCGGAGGTCTTGAGGTTGTTGATCTTCTTCTGGTAGGCGTCCAGCTTGTCCGGGCAGTAGACCTTGACCACCTCGGCGCCGGCTTCCAGGATCAACCGGTCGGCGATGACCGGCCGCATGCCGGGGCCGCCGGCGCCGTTGGCGATCTGGACGAGCCACAGGCCCCGCCTCAGGTCCGAGTTGGGGTCTTCGCAGACCACGCCGCCGTCGGTGCCCAGGGTGTTGGCGATGTTGTTCGGGTTGCGGGCGGCGAAGCCCTTCGCGACGAGGGCCTCGTTCAGCTGGTTCGCCTTCCGGTAGGCCTCGTTGGTGTTCTTCTGCTGGGTGTACGTGAACAGTCCGATGATCATCATGGCGACCAGTACCACGATCGCGCCGATGTAGATCCACCGGTGCTGGGACCACATCCGGGTGGCGCTCATGCCGCTCCTCCGTCCACCGCGTCGGCGTCGGCGTCGGGCTGGCGCCAGCTGGGCTTGCGTGCCTTCAGGAAGCCGAACGGCATGATCACTCCGAGCAGCAGCAGGCCGCCGCCGACGATGCCGATGTAGGCCAGGTTGCTGCCGTTGCCGAACTGGGAGGAGGGGATGAACCCGATCACCATGGCCAGCGCCGAGGCGACGAAGCCGACGACGCAGAGCGTGGTGAGCAGCGGGGCGCGGTAGCCGCGGGGGTGGTCGGGCATCTTGCGGCGCAGCTGGATGGCGGCGAGGAACATCAGCAGGTACATGATCAGGTAGACCTGGGTGGTGATGACCGAGAAGATCCAGTAGACGCTGGACACGTTCGGGATCAGCGCGTACAGCAGGGCGATGACCGTCGTGAGCAGGCCCTGGGTGACCAGGATGTTCTGCTGGATGCCGTGCTTGTTGAGCTTCTGCAGGAACGGCGGGAGGTAGCCCTCCTGGCGGGAGATCAGCAGCAGGCCCTTGGAGGGGCCGGCGAGCCAGGTGAGCATGCCGCCGAGCGAGGCGGCGCACAGGGCGAAGGCGACGATCGGGACCAGCCAGCCGATGTGGAAGTACTGGAAGAAGGCGTCGAAGGCCTGCATGACACCGGCGGTGAGGCTGAGCTGGTCGGCCGGGATGACCCAGCTGATGGCCAGGGCCGGCAGGATGAAGATCAGCAGCACCATGCCCATGGCCAGGAACATCGACTTCGGGAACTCCTTGGCCGGGTTGCGCAGCTTGTTGACGTGGACCGCGTTCATCTCCATGCCGGAGTAGCTGAGGAAGTTGTTCACGATGAGCACCAGGCTGGCGATGCCGGTCCACTGGGGGAAGATGTGCGAGGAGTCCATCGGTGCGGCGGAGGCGTTGCCCTGCCCGAGGAAGACGAACCCGAGCAGGACCAGCAGCACACCGGGGATCAGCGTCCCGATGATCAGGCCCCCGGAGGCCAGTCCCGCGACGGCGTTGGTGCCGCGGGAGGACACCCAGACGCCGGTCCAGTACAGGACGACGATGACGATCGCCGTGTAGAGGCCGTTGCTGGCCAGCGCCGGGTTGATCACGTAGGAGATCGTGCTGGCCACGAAGGCCAGCAGGCTGGGGTAGTAGAAGATCGTCATGGCGAACTGGCACCAGACGGCGAGGAAGGCCAGTGGCTTCGACAGGCCCTGCGCGACCCAGTTGTAGACGCCGCCGCTCCACCCGGAGGCCAGCTCCGCCGACACCAGGGCGGTGGGCAGCAGGAACACGACCGCGGGCAGCAGGTAGAGGAAGACGCAGGCGAGGCCGTACACGGCCATGGTGGGCGCGGCCCGCAGGCTCGCCACCGAACTGGTCGTCATGAACGCCAGCGTCAGCCAGCTGATCTTCTGCGGCGTGGCTGCGGCGGCGACCGCGCCGGCGGCCCTCGCCCTGGCCGGCCGGCCGTCGGCTGGTACGTCCCCAGCACTCATCAGGCGCCACCTCGTCCCGTTCGTCCGCGCGTCCGTCGCGCCACATTCGATCTTCGCCATCCGCCGGCGCTCCGGCCTCCCGGGTTACGCCGTCCGGTGGGGATCGCGCCTTCGGCGCCCGGCCCGCGCCGCGGCGCCGTCCCTTCGGGCCACCCCGGGGACGACCGGCGGCAGGGGTGGCCGGGCGGAAGCCTCGCGCCCGCCTTCGTGTGTCGGTTGCGCGGGGCCCGCGGGTGTTGACGTCGTTGGCCTCGGAGGTGTGGATGCACTCGCTGATCCGCACCGCTCACGCCGATCGCCGAGGCCACCGCGGCCCACGCTGCCCGTACCGGCCCGGCCCGCGATGCTCTGTGGTCAGGTGTCCGTGTTCTTGGGGACGAGGGTGTTCTCGTTGGTGTGGCCGGCTTCGAAGTCGTGGATGTTGCGGGCGGTGGCGTCGATGATCTGGCCGACGGCGGTGCGGGTGAAGTAGGCCTGGTGGCTGGTGACGAGGACCTGGGGGAAGGTGACGAGGCGGGCGAGGGTGTCGTCGCTGATGCCTTCGACGGAGCGGTCGTAGAAGAAGACGCCGGTTTCCTCCTCGTAGACGTCGAGGCCGACGCCGGAGAGTTTGCCGGCGCGCAGGGTCTCGACGAGGGCGGCGGTGTCGACGAGGCCGCCCCGGCTGGAGTTGATGAGGATGGCGTCGTTCTTCATCAGGGCGAGGGCGGCGGTGTCGACGAGGTGGTGGGTGGCGGGGAGCAGGGGGACGTGAAGGCTGATGAGGTCGCTGGTGGCGAAGAGTTCCTCGCGTTCGACGTATTCCATGCCGAGTTCGAGGCAGGCGGGGTTGGGGGCGATGTCCCAGCCGATGAGGCGGGTGCCGAAGCCGTGGGCGATGCGGGCGAAGCACTCGCCGATCTTGCCGGTGCCGACGACGCCGATGGTCATGCCGTGGATGTCGCGGCCCATCAGTCCGTCGAGGCGGAAGTCGAACTCGCGGGAGCGGTTCGCGGCCCGGGTCAGCCGGCGGTTCACGGCCAGTGCCAGGGTCCAAGCGTGTTCAGCAACGGCGTAAGGGCTGTAGTAGGAGACCCGGGCGACGGTGAGGCCGAGCCGGGCGGCGGCGTCCAGGTCGATGTTGTTGAAGCCGGTGGAACGCTGGGCGATCAGCTTCGTCCCGCCGTCGGCGAGGACGGCGAGGGTCTCGGCGTCCAGGACGTCGTTGACGCTGCTGCTGACGACGGTGTGGCCGACGGCGAGCGGGGCGGTGTCCCGGTTGAGGAACACGGCCAGGCTGCGCAGTGCGTGCCGTTCGGCGAAGGCCTGCTCCAGCAGGGGCCGCTCATCTTCCTGGACGCCGTACGCGAGGATCTCCATGCCGTCACCGTAGCCAGGCCGGTGCGGGGGAGGGGGGAGGGCTCGCCGCACAGGGCGGGGCGCGTCGCGCGATCCGCGCGGGGAGGAAATGCTCGGCGGCACCCCCCCTACGGCAGTGGCTTCCGACGGCTCCGGCCCCCGGGAAGTGGATCCCGGGGGCCGGAGCCGTACGAGGCGAAGCGGGGTGGGCCGGGTGGCGTCAGATGACGGTCTCGGCTTCGAGGTAGCGCTCCGGCGGGACGGTCTTCAGCTCGGCGACGGCCTCGGCGAGCGGCACCAGGTTGATGTCGGTGCCCTGCAGGGCGGTGATGTGGCCGAAGGCGCCCTTGTGGACGGCCTCGACGGCGTGCCAGCCGAAGCGGGTGGCGAGCACGCGGTCGTACGCGGTGGGGGTGCCGCCGCGCTGGGTGTGGCCGAGGATGACCGGCTTGGCCTCCTTGCCGAGGCGGTGCTCCAGCTCGCGGGAGAGCTGGTTGGCGACACCGGTGAAGCGCTCGTGACCGTAGATGTCCTTCACGCCCTCCTCCCAGTGCATGGTGCCGGGCTCGGGCTTGGCACCCTCGGCGCACACCACGATCGCGAACTTCTTGTTGCGGTCGAAGCGCTCGCGGACGACGGCGGTGAGCCGGTCGATGTGGAAGGGGCGCTCGGGCACCACGATGGCGTGGGCGCCGGCGGCCATGCCCGCGTGCAGGGCGATCCAGCCGGTGTGGCGGCCCATGAGCTCGACGACCATGACGCGTTGGTGCGACTCGGCCGTGGTCTTGAGCCGGTCGAGGGCGTCGGTCGCGACCGAGACGGCGGTGTCGAAACCGAACGTCACGTCCGTGCAGGCGATGTCGTTGTCGATGGTCTTCGGCACGCCGACGACGGGGACCCCGCCGTCGCTCATCAGCTTGGCCGCCTTGAGGGTGCCCTCGCCGCCGATCGGGATGACCGCGTCGATCCCGAGGTCCTCGCAGTGCTTCTTGGCGCGCTCGACGCCGTCGCGCAGGTGGCTGGGCTGGACGCGCGAGGAGCCCAGGATCGTGCCGCCCTGGGCGAGGATGCCACTCACGGAGTCGAGGGTCAGAGGGCGATGGACGCCCTCGAGAAGGCCGCGCCAGCCGTCCTGGAAGCCGATGATCTCGTCGCCGTGGTCGACTACCCCCCGGTGGACCACGGAGCGGATCACAGCGTTCAGGCCGGGGCAGTCACCGCCGCTGGTCAGCACACCAATACGCATTGCTTTGCAACTCCCGAGCAGAACCGAGGAACGGCCGGACTACCAGGCTGGGACCACGCAGTCACCGTAGCGTTCCGCTCCCGCGCCGGGGTGGCGCGGAGGTGGCCGAGAGGTGAAGCGCTGATCGGATCGAGCGATTCCGCTCGAAGGCGATCACGAGGTCGAGCATATAGCGGGCCCCTGTGTCCGGCCGGACAGGAACCGACACGGCAGCGGCGCCATCGGCGCTCCCGTGGAATGCTGCCGGCTGCCGAAGAGGGTGTGCGGCCAGCTTCCCTATTGTCGTACGTATTCGATTGTCGGTGGGCCGGGTGCCCGCGATGCGGTCACCCGGCCCCCGTGGACCGGTGCTACGCGGGCTGGCGGGTCGAGGCGATCCGCTCCGCGCGCAGCGCGTCGTACCAGGTGGTGTCGACCGGCGGCAGCGCGCTGACGTCCAGCGCGAGCTTGATCAGCATGTCCGCGACGGCGGGGTTGCGGGCCATCACGGGGCCGTGCAGGTAGGTGCCGAAGACGGTGTCCCGCCAGGCGCCCTCCGTGCCGTCCCCGGTGCCGTTGCCGCCGCCCACGGCCACCTGCGCGAGCGGGGAGACGCCCTCGCCGAGGTGGGTGATGCCCTGGTGGTTCTCGAAGCCGGTGAGCTGCGGCAGGTTCAGCCGCGGATCCACGTCGGCGAGCACGTCGCCCACGTTGCGGGCGCCCTCGCCGCGGGTGCTCCAGACGTCGAGCAGGCCGAGGCCGGGCTCGCGCTCGCCGATGTCGTTGATGAACTCGTGGCCGAGGATCTGGTAGCCGGCGCAGACCGAGAAGATGATCGCACCGTTCTCGGACGCCCGGACCAGCCCGGTGTCCTGGCGCAGCCGCTCGGCGGCCAGCCGCTGCGGACGGTCCTCGCCGCCGCCGATCAGGTAGATGTCACCACTGGTCGGCACGGCCTGGTCGGACCGGACGTCGATCCGGGTCACCCCCAGCCCGCGCTGGCGGGCGCGGCGCTCCACGACCAGGGCGTTGCCCCGGTCGCCGTAGGTGCTGAGCAGGTCCGGGTAGACCCAGACCAGCCGCAGGCTGCTCTCACTCATCCTCGAAGGCCTTCCGTTCGGCCCGGTGCCCGGGCCGGTTCCTGGAGTCGTCATCAGCCCGCCACGACCTTCCTGAGCTGCTGGAAAGCGGTGTAGTTGGCGATCGCCTCGATCCGCCCGGGGGGCGCCATCCGGACAGCCTGCTCCAGCGAGTCCACCACGTGGAACTGCAGCCCGGCGACCTCCAGGCGCACCGCGAGGTCCAGCTTGCGCTGGCCCATCACGAACACCGGGTGCCCGGCGAGCCGCTCGTAGTCGACGTCCCACAGCCAGGAGGTGTCGGTGCCGTCGGCGTCCATCGCGTTCACCGAGAGGAACACCGGGGTCGGCGGCCCGTCGATCAGGGAGAAGGTCTCCAGCCAGCCGGCCGGGTTCTTCGCCAGCAGAAGCCTGATGTCGCGGCCCTGGTACTGGACGACGTCGTAGCGGCCGGCCACGGCGGTGACCGCGCGCATCCGGTCCAGCGCGACCTGCGGGGGCACGCCGAACACGGCGGCCACGGCGGCCGAGCTGGTCGCGTTGGCGAGGTTGGCCCGGCCGGGCAGCTGGAGCTGGATCGGCCAGGCGCCGCGCTGCGGGTCGACCACGTGGGTGCCCTGGAGGGCCCAGTGCGGGTTGGGCCGGCGGAAGCCGCAGTCCTGGCAGAACCAGTCGTCGCCGGGGCGCTGCATCACGCCGCCGCAGGCGGGGCAGGACCAGGCGTCCTCCTTCCAGGCCTGTCCGGCGGCCACCCAGACCACCTTCTTGCAGGAGGAGGCGGCCCAGGTCACCAGCGGGTCGTCCGCGTTGGCGATGATGACGGCTTCGGAGTCCTTGAGGCCCTCGCGCCACTTCTCGGCCATCATCCGGGTCTCGGCCGCGCGGTCGAGCTGGTCGCGGGAGAGGTTGAGCAGGGCGATCGCCTTCGGCCGGGTGTCGCGGGCGACCCCGGCGAGGTACTTCTCGTCGACCTCGATCACGCCGAACCGGGCGTCCGAGCCGCCCGCCAGGGCGGAGGTGATGCCGGCCGGCATGTTGGCGCCGAGCGCGTTGGAGACGACCGGGCCGGCGGCCCCCAGGGCCTCGGCGATCAGCCGGGTCGTGGTGGTCTTGCCGTTGGTGGCGCTGACCAGGATGACGTCGAGGTGGTCGGCGAGGGTGGCGAGCAGATCGGGGTCGAGCCTGAGGGCGATCTTGCCGCCGATGACCGAGCCGCTGCCGCGGCCGGCCTTGCGTGAGACGGCGGCGGCCACCCGGCCGGCCGTGACGGCGATCTTGGCGCGGGCGGGCAGCGAGGCGTCGCGCGCGCCTGTGGCCTCCGTTTCGGTGCCTGCCATGCTCAGTGGTTCCTCCTTGCTGCGGCACCGCCCGGGGGCCGGTCAACGGACCGTCGGGCGGCGGGGACGGCCCCAGCCTACCGACTCCCAGGCCCGGGACCGAGCCCCGCACCCGGCACTGCCTGCCGGGATTGCCGGGATTGAGCCCTGACGGCCCCTCGGACGGCGGCTGTGGTACGCCCGTCGGAGGCACCGGACCCGGGTGCCGGGGGAGCCGCCCCGCGCGGGCCCGGCCACGGCGACCGGTGCGACCAGGCTTTCCCCCGGGATGCCCCTCGTCACCGGTCGCCCTCACCTTCTCTCCCCTTACTCACACCTGCCCGTCACCGGACGACGCAGTGGTGCCGCGCCGCTCGGTGGGGGGCGTGATCTGCGTCACCGTCCGGAGTCGTGAGCCGGAGCCGGGACGCGGGCAGGCCGCTGCCCCGCGCCGGGGACGGGCGCGGGGCAGCGGGTGAGGGTGCGAGGAGACGTTCGGGGTGAGTGGCCGGATCAGCGGCCGGGGCGGCTGGGCCAGGGGGCGGGCAGTTCGGCGGAGGCCTCGGCGAGGTGCGCGGTGATCACCAGGGTGCCGTCCTCGACCTGGTAGTCGAGCGGGGCGGACAGCTTGCGCATGGTGGCGATCAGCCCGGTGTTGGACGCCTGCGTGATGGCGTACACGCTCTCGATCCCGGCCTCCAGGGCGAGCGCCGACATCCGCCGCATCAGGTCGAGCCCGAGCCCGCGGCGCTGCCAGGCGTCCTCGACCAGGACGGCGACCTCCGCGCTGGCGTCGTCCCACATCAGGTGCCCGAGGGCGACGATCTGCCCGTCGGCGGCCTCGACGGTGAGGGTCTGGCCGTGCCGGGCGTCGAGCAGGTGGTCGAGGTAGCGCTCGGCGTCGCCGACCGGGCCGTGGTAGCGCTTGCGCAGGGTGTCGGTGGAGCAGCGCCGGTGCATGGCCAGCGCGGCCTCCTTGTCACCGGCGTCGGCCCGGCGGACGGTCAGGTCGGCGCCGGCGGGCAGCGTCAGCCGTGCCGTGACCTGCGGGACGCGCGGGCCGAGCAGGGTGTCCAGCTCCACCAGGGCCTGGGCCCGGGCGAACTCGGTCGGGGTGAACGGCAGGTGCGGGCGGGTCAGCTCGATCAGGTCCCCGGAGGGGGCGGGCAGCCGCATCACGTGGCCGTCCACGCCGGCCGTCGCCCGCTTCCCGGCGCCGGGGAACTGGCGGATCGTGCACCGGCCGAACAGCTGGCGCAGGGCGATCGGCAGCTCGGCGGCGTCCAGCGCGGTGCGGGTGGCGAGCGCCAGCACGTGCGTGGGGACGTCGACCAGGTCGTGCGCGTCGGCCGGGTCCGTCCAGATGTCGTGGCCGCCGGCCGAGGCCACCGTGCGGGTCAGCTCGGCCCGGCTGAGGGTCAGCGGGGCGCGGACCAGGAACTCGTCGACGGTGCCGGTCGGCAGCGGGTGCGACTGCATCGAGATGATGTTGACGTGCTGCGCCGCGAACGCGGTGCACACCCGGGCCAGGCTGCCGGGGGAGTCCTCGACGGTGGTGCGGACCCGCCAGAGCGTGGTCTGCTCGAAGTCGTGCAGCGGGCCCTTCAGCTCCGCCTGCTCCGCCGGGTCGGCGGTGGGCGGTGCGGCGCCCTCGGGCGACGGCGGCGGCCCGTGCAGGTGGCGGTGTGCCCACCAGGTGTGGAACAGCGCCGTGGCGAGCAGGACGGTCGCCGAGGCGGCGAGGACGAGCGGGCCGTCGGGGCCGTGCACCACGATCTTGGCCACCAGGTCGGCGGCGGTGACCGAGAGGAAGATCGCGGCGAGCTCGACGGAGTCGCGACGCCAGCGGTGGATTCTGGCGCCGCGCCGGGTCGCGCGGGAGGTCGTCGGGGTGAGGGATCGGCCGTTCGTCAGATGTTCCATGCCACGATGTTGCCGGTCCGGTGTTTCACGATCACGAATCCCCCGTGACCTGTGGGTAAATGTCTTCCCGGACCATTCGCACGCGCACTCGATCATTTCCGCGGCGATTCCGGCCCGTTTCCACGGGCCGGAATCCGCGCCGGTTCAGTTGGCGGCAGGACGACCCGTCAGGCCGGCTCCGGCGGCGACGACTTCGGAGACCAGCAGTGCGAGGTCGGCCTCCGTGGTGGCGGCGTTCAGCAGGCACGCCCGGAGCATCTCGCGGCCCTCCAGCAGCGCCCCGGTGACGAACACCCGCCCGCGCAGCTGGACGGCCACCGGCAGCTCGCGGTTGACGGTGTTCACCGCCTCCTCGTCCAGGCCGGGAGCGCGGTACCGGAACGCCACGATCGAGGTCTGCACGGGCGCCAGCAGCTCCAGCTCCGGCGCCGCCTCCACCAGCTCGCCGAGCCGGCGGGCCAGCGCGGTGCAGCGGGAGATGTCGTCCGCGATGCCCTGGCGGCCACGGTGGGCGATGGTCGCCCAGACCTTCAGCGAGCGGAAGGGGCGGGTCTGCTCCATGCCGTACTCGGAGAACCAGCCGAGCGAACCGGCCGCCTCGTCGCGCAGGTAGGAGGGGACGAGGCTGAAGGTGCCGCGCAGCTCGTCGGTGTCGCGCACCAGCGCGCAGCCGCAGTCCACCGGGACGCCGAGCCACTTGTGCGGGTCGAGGGCGAGCGAGTCGGCGCGCTCCAGGCCCGCGTAGCGGTGCGCGACGGCCGGGTCGAGCACGCCGAAGGCGCCGTAGGCCCCGTCCACGTGCATCCACAGTTCCTGCTCGGCGCAGAGGTCCGCGATGGGGCCGAAGGCGTCCACGGCGCCGGTGCCGACGGTGCCGGCCGAGGCGACGACCAGGAAGGGCAGCAGCCCGTCCGCGCGGTCCCGGGCGACGGCGGCCCGCAGCGCGTCGATGTCGAGCAGGCCGTCCGGGCCGGTCGCCACCGTCCGCAGGTGCCTGCTGCCCAGGCCCAGCAGTTCGGCGGCCTTGCGGACGCAGGAGTGGGTCTCGCCGGTGGCGTACGCGACCAGTGGCGGCATGCCCGCGAGGCCGTCCTCACGGACGTCCCAGCCGGCCCGGCGGGCGGCGCGGCCCCGGGCGGCGGCCAGGCAGACGATGGTCGCCATCGAGGTGCCGGAGGTCAGCAGGCCGCCGCCGGCCGGGTGCGGGAAGCCGACCAGCTCGGCGATCCAGCGCACGACGGCCCGCTCCAGGTGGACGTCCGCGTGGTCGCCGCCGGCCGAGCTGGGGTTCATCGCGGACGCGGCCAGGGTGGCGAGCACCCCGGCCGGGGCGGGGGCGGAGTTGACCCAGCCGAAGAAGCGCGGGTTGCCGTTGCCCATCGGGGCGGGCATCACCTGTTCGCCGATGAAGTCCAGCAGGCCGGCCAGCGGCACGCCGTCCTCGGGCAGCGGCGCGTCGAGCAGCGCCTGCCGGTCGGACGGGTCCATCGGCTGCCAGACCGGGCGCTCGGACAGGCCGGCGAGGTAGTCGGAGACCAGGTCGGCGGCGCTGTGGGCGGCGGCGCGGAAGTCGTCGGGTGCGGCGGGGGAGGCGGCGGGGCTCATATGGTGCTGCTCCAGCAGGTGGGGGCCTGACGGCGCGGCGTCCTCGGCGCACCTGGATGCCCCGATCCTACGGGGCGCGGGGAGTGCGGTGAACGCTGAGAGGCCCCCGCCGTCCGATGAGCGGACGGCGGGGGCCTCCCTGGGCGGGCCGGGTCAGTCGAGGGTGCTGGAGAGCCCGGCGGCGGAGCGGCAGTAGCCCTGCATCTCCTTGTTGGTGATCTTGGCGCAGAGCCGGCCGGCCGCACCGCCGTCCGTGTAGTTGACGGTGTAGTAGCTGACCAGGCCCTCCGCGCAGTTCTTGCGCTGCGAGGCGTCGGCGGCCGTCGCGCACTGCTGGGCGGCCCAGTCCTCGCGGTCCAGGTTGTACTTCATGGTGCGCGAGCCCACCCCGCGGCTGCAGTCGGCGGTGCCGCCGCTCGCCTTGGCGTTCAGGCACCACTTGAGGGCGTCCGCGAAGGCCTCGGGGTGGTTGGCGTAGTCGTGCGAGCTGAGGTAGTAGGTCGGCGCGTAGAAGAAGCAGGCCGACTGGAACAGGGCCGGCTGCTCGGGGCACGGGTACAGCGGCTCGGCGGCGATCTTGTCGGCGGGCAGGTTCGCCTTCGCCTTCTCGTCCTCCTCGTCCGGGCCGAAGAGCTGCATGAACAGGCCCTCCGAGCAGCGGATCCGGTTGGTGTCGGAGGTGAACTTGTTGCACAGCGCGCGGGCCGCGGTGACGTCCTGCTTGGCGACGAACATCGTGCCGTGGCCCACGCCGTGGATGCAGGCGCCCTTGTTGGCGGGCGCGCAGAGCTTGAGGAGGTCGACCTCGGGCTGCTTGGAGGCGTTCAGCATCTCCTCGACCGCGCCGTGCAGGTAGCCGGCGGCGCAGGTCTCGTGCGGGAAGGAGATGACCTTCTGGAAGTCCTCGTTGTAGCGCTTGACGGCCTGGTGCCCCAGCTCGTGCGCGATCGGGTGGCAGAACCGCACGGTGTACGGCTGCTCCTTGGTGATCCGGTCCAGATCGGCCAGTGCGACGCCCGGGTCGGTCTTCTCCATCTCGGCCATCATCTTGTTCCGCAGCGTGCTGCGGGTCCAGACGGCCGGGTCGCCGGTGGGGGTCGCCGAGGCGGCGGTGGCCGGCGGCGCCGCGCTGCCGGCCGACGGTGCGGCGGGGAGCGCCGGGGCGGCCGAGGTGGCGGCCGGGGTCCAGTCGGTGACGGCCACCGACCCCAGGCCCAGGACCCCGAGCAGGAAGGCGGTGAGAATCGCGAATACTCGCGGTTGCATGGTGTTGATCCCCCGGCGGATCTAGACGGACGGTTCGTCCCCCATCCTGACGGACCCGGATCGGCAACCCTGGTTTCTGACCACCATTCGGGAGATGTCGGCGACGCTACCGCACATCGCACCGGGCCCTTGACACGCCCTCGGCCCGTGCGGCACAGGGCCTGTACGCGTCAGGCCGGCTCCGGCGGCCGGTGCGGCCGGGTGCTCCGAATGGCGGCGGGCCGGCGCCGGCGCCGCCGAGCCCTCCCGAACGGCGCCCGATCAGGCCGTTGAGCTGAATGTCTGAAGATCTGCCCGATTTCGGGCAGGATCTTTGATTCCGCTCCGGCCGCCGCCTAGGCTCCCCACTCGTGTCCAGCTCAACGCACCCCCACGAGGACCTGCTCGCCCACCTCACCCGCACCAGCCCGCTCGGGCCGCGGGAGGCAGCGCGGGTCGTCGCGGAGGTGCTGGCGTACTTCTCCGAGAGCACCGAGGAGTACGTCCGCCGCCGGCACGGTGAGCTGCAGGCACGCGGACTCACCAACGAGAAGATCTTCGCCCGGCTGGCCGACGAGCTGCCGGCGCGCCGGGTCGCGGCCCCCGAGCTGTCGGCCCGTCAGCTGCGCCGGATCGTCTACGGCTGAGCCGGCACCTCCCTCCCACCCTCTCCCTCCACCCGATCCGATTCACGAGGAGCCAGCGACCCATGTGCGGAATCGTTGCCTACATCGGCCCCAAGGACGCGACCCCCTTCCTGCTGGAGGGCCTGCAGCGGCTTGAGTACCGCGGCTACGACTCCGCCGGCGTCGCCGTCAGCGGCCGCACCGGCGGTCTCAAGCTGCGCAAGGTCAAGGGCAGGGTCGCCGACCTCGCCGCCGCCGTACCCGCCCGCTTCAAGGGCACCACCGGCATCGGCCACACCCGCTGGGCCACCCACGGCGAGCCCAGCGACGCCAACGCGCACCCGCACCTGGACAACTCCGAGCGCATCGCCGTCGTCCACAACGGCATCATCGAGAACGCCGACGAGCTGCGGGCCAAGCTCACCGCCGACGGCGTGACGTTCCTGTCCGAGACGGACACCGAGGTGCTCGCCCACCTCATCGCCGCGCACGCCACCGAGGGCACCGAGCTGGAGGACGCCGTCCGCGCCGCCCTCGGCAAGGTCGTCGGCACCTACGGCATCGCCGTCCTCGACGCCGAGCAGCCCGACCGGATCGTGGTCGCCCGCAACGGCAGCCCGATCGTGCTCGGCATCGGCGAGAAGGAGATGTTCGTCGCCTCGGACGTCTCCGCGCTCGTCCGCTACACCCGCCAGGTCGTCCACCTGGAGGACGGCGAGCTCGCGACCGTGCGCGCCGACGGCTTCCGCACCTTCACCGAGGACGCCCGCACCACGCACCGCCAGCCGTCCACCGTCGACTGGGAGATCGACTCCTACGACACCGCCGGCTACGAGCACTTCCTGCTCAAGGAGATCAACGAGCAGCCCGGCTCGGTCGAGCGCACCCTCAGCGGCCGCCTCGACGAGCGCTTCGCCACCGCGCACCTCGGCGGCCTCAACCTCGACGCCCGCGAGCTGCGCGAGATCCGCCGGGTGAAGATCCTCGGCTGCGGCTCCGCCTACTACGCCGGCGAGATGGGCGCCCAGCTGATCGAGGAGCTGTCCCGGATCCCCGCGCACAGCGAGCCCGCCTCCGAGTTCCGCTACCGCAACCCCGTCATCGAGGCCGACACCCTGTACGTCGCGGTCAGCCAGTCCGGCGAGACCTACGACACGCTCGCCGCCGTCCAGGAGATCAAGCGCAAGGGCGGCCGCGTCCTCGGCGTCGTCAACACCGTCGGCAGCGCGATCGCGCGCGAGTGCGACGGCGGCATCTACCTGCACGCCGGGCCCGAGATCTCGGTCGCCTCGACCAAGGCGTTCACCTCCACCGTGGTCGCCTTCGCGCTGCTCGCCCTGCACTTCGGCCGGATCCACGACCTGTCGCCCGCCGACGGCCGGCGCATCGTGGCCGGCCTCAAGGCACTGCCCGGCCAGATCCGGGAGATCCTGGAGAACGACGGGGAGATCGCCAAGCTCGCCCAGGAGTACGCCGAGTGCGAGGGCATGATGTTCATCGGCCGGGTGCGCGGCTTCCCGGTCGCCCGCGAGGGCGCGCAGAAGCTGAAGGAGATCAGCTACGTCCACGCCGAGGCGTACCCCGCCAGCGAGCTGAAGCACGGCCCGCTCGCACTGATCAACCCCGAGCTGCCCACCGTCGCGCTCGTGCCCGACGACGAACTGCTCGACAAGAACCTCACCACCCTCGGTGAGATCAAGGCCCGCGCCGGCCGCGTCATCGCGGTCGCCCACCGCACCCCCGACGCCCGGCTCGCCGACGCCTGCATCCTCATCCCCAAGAGCGAGCCCGAGCTCGACCCGCTGCTCCTCAACATCCCGCTGCAGCTGTTCGCCTACCACGCCGCCGTCGCCCTCGGCCGGGACGTCGACAAGCCGCGCAACCTCGCCAAGAGCGTCACCGTGGAGTAACCCGGCCCGGTGCAGCGGGCCGTCCGGTCCGCTGCACCAGGGCATGACGTATCGTCAGCCTGCTGATCCACAACGGTGGAGCGCGACGAACGGGAGACTGCGGTGCGATTCGGAATCATCGGTACGGGGACGGTCGGCCGGACCCTGGCGGACAAGCTGGTCTCCCTCGGTCACGAGGTGACGGTCGGCTCGCGGACGAAGGACAACACCGCCGCCGGGGCCTGGGCCGAGAAGGCCGGCCCGCTCGGGCACGGCGGCACCTTCGCCGACGCCGCCGCCTTCGGCGAGGTGGTCATCAACGCCACGGCCGGCACCGTCTCGCTCAAGGCCCTGCGGGCGGCCGGGGCCGACACCCTCGCCGGGAAGGTCCTGGTCGACGTCTCCAACCCGCTGGTCTTCTCGGCGGAGGGCGAGGTCAGCCTCGACCCGGTGTGTACCGACAGCGTCGCCGAGCAGATCCAGCGGGAGTTCCCGCAGGCCCGGGTGGTGAAGGCGCTGAACACGATGAGCGCCCCCGTGATGGTGGAACCGGGCCGGGTGCCGGGGGAGCACAACGCCTTCGTCGCGGGCGACGACCCCGACGCGAAGGCCGTGGTCACCGCCCTGCTGGAGGAGTTCGGCTGGCCGGCCGGGTCGGTGCTGGACCTCGGCGACGTCAAGGGGGCCCGCGGGATGGAGATGCTCATGCCGTTCTGGCTCCGGCTGATGGGCCACTTCGGCAGTACCGACTTCAACTACTCCCTCCGGTCGGCCGGCTGAGCCGCCGGTTCTCCCGGCCCGGCCCCCCGGCGTACCGTTGCCAAGGGGGCCGGTGCCGCGACCGGGAGCCGCGGCCGAGGAACGAGCGAGGTCCCGATGAACGAGCAGCAGCCCGAGCCGTACCAGGCGCTCCGCGAGGACTGGCAGACCGCCGTGGCCGTCGTCGCCCACCCCGACGACATGGAGTACGGCGCGGCCGCCGCGGTGGCCCGCTGGACCTCACAGGGCAGACGGGTGGTCTACGTGATGGTCACCAGTGGCGAGGCCGGCATCGACTCGCTGCCCCCCGAGCGGTGCCGCCCCGTCCGCGAGGCCGAGCAGGTCGCCTCGGCGGCCCTGGTCGGCGTGCACGAGGTGGAGTTCCTCGGCCATCCGGACGGCGTGCTGGAACACGGGCTGACGCTGCGCCGCGACATCGCGCGGGTGATCCGCCGGCACCGCCCGGAGATCGTCCTCACCACCAACTTCCGGGACACCTACGGCGGCGTCATGCCCAACCAGGCCGACCACATCGCCACCGGCCGCGCCACCCTGGACGCCGTCCGTGACGCGGGGAACCGCTGGGTCTTTCCCGACCTGGTCGACGAGGGGCACCAGCCCTGGGACGGAGTGCGCGAACTCTGGGCGGCCGGCTCCCCGGACGCCCGGCACGCGGTGGACACCACGGACTTCTTCGACGTCGGGGTGGCCTCGCTGCGGGCCCACAAGGCGTACCTGGAGGGGCTCGGCGGCGACATGGCGAACGCGGCGGACTTCCTGGAGGGCTTCGCCCGCGCCGCCGGCACCCGGCTGGGCGTGCGGTACGCCTCGTCGTTCGAGGTGCTGCCGTTCAGCTTCGGCTGACGGGGCCGGCCGGGTGCCGCGGCCGCTACCGGCGGGCCCGCCGGCGCAGCACCTGGTGCACGGCCAGGGCGGCGACGACGACACCGAGCGCCACCAGCAGCCACAGCTGGTAGCGCACCACACGCTCGTACACGGTGCCGATGTTGGCGCCCGCGAGATAGCCGAAGGCCGACCAGACACCGACCCACAGCACCGCGCCGAGGACGTTGAAGAAGGTGAAGCGGCGCGCGTCCATGCCGGTGGTGCCGGCGATGATGCCGTTGGCCTGGCGCAGCCCGTCCACGAAGCGGGCCACCGTGACGACCTTGCCGCCGTGCCGGTCGAAGAAGCCGTCCGCGCGTTCCATCCGGGCCGGCGTGAGCAGCACGTAGCTGCCCCAGCGGTGGACGAAGGCCCGGCCGCCGGTGCGCCCGATGACGTAGCCGAGGGTGTTCCCGGCGATCGCGGCGACGAGGGCGATGACGATCACGGCGGCGAGGTTCAGGTGCCCCGTACCGGCGTAGACGGCCGCCAGCACCAGGATGGTCTGGCCGGGCGCGGGGATGCCGCAGTTGTCGAGCAGCACGAAGGCGGCCAGCGCCGGGTAGCCGTAGTGCTCCAGCAGCGGGGCCAGGCCGTCCAGCGGGCCGGGCAGCGGCGCGGACACGCTAGTGGTCCGTCCCGCGCCGGGCGGGCGCGGGACGGACGGTGCGCGTCAGCTGATCTTCTTGCTGTGCTCGACGACGGTGTCCGGTCCCGGGTAGACGAGCCCCTCGTGGCCGTCCTCGAAGGACACCAGGTACGGCGGCTCCCCGTTGGGGCCGCGGACCTCGGTGATCTCGCCCGTGCGGTCCGCCATGCCCACCGACCTGCTGTGGATGTGGAGCTGGTCACCTACCGCTGCATGCACGATCTGCTCCTTAGGTAGTGACGGCCCTCGTGCCGCCGACAGGCAGGCCGCCGCGCCCGGGCCGGCCGGGCCGCCGGCAGCCGTCCTGCTTCCACTGTGCTGCCGGCCGGGCCGGCCCGCAACGCTTCGGTGCCGCTGGTCAGGCGCCCGCGGGCCGGTCCGAGAGGTAGCCGCGGAGCAGGCGCTTGCATTCGGCGATCAGCACGGGGTCGCCGTCGGGGTCGCTGCGGAAGGCGAGTTTGAGGACGGCGTCCGCCGACTCCAGCGCCACCCGCAGGACCACCGGGCCGCCCGGCCGCCCGGCCCGGTCGGTGAACAGGTCGCCGCCGAGGGCCTGCAGCCGCACCGCCACGGTCGCGTTGTTGTCGAGTGTCGTGTCCAGCAGGTGCCGGTCGTCGAGGACGCCCGTCGGGCTCGGGTCGACCAGGCCGAAGTCGACCTGCCCGAATCCGGGTACGGCCCGCTTCATGGCGACGAACTCCTCCACCGCGAGGTCGACGAAGCCGGGCACGCCCGGCGGGGCCTCGGCCTCCAGCCGGCGGGCGAGACGCTCCAGGTAGCGCTCCAGGTTCCGGGCGGCCAGGGCGGCGAGCAGGCTCTCCTTGCCGGCGAAGAACTGGTAGAGCGTGCCGATCGGCACCTGGGCCCGCTGGGCCACCGCCTTGGTGGTCAGGGCGGTGGCGCCGACCTCGTCCAGCAGGCTCGCGCAGGCGTCGAGGATGCGCTCGTACCGTTCCTGGCTGCGCTGCTGCACCGGACGTCGCCGGGGAGCGGTGCTCGGCCCGCCGAGCTGCCCGACCGGGTCCCGGTGGTCCGTGTCCGCGCTCATGGCCACACTGTGCCGCATCCGGCGTTCCCCGGGCGAATCACCGGCGCGGGCGCCGCCGCGGGTACCCGTTCCGGCCCGGGGTGACGGCGCCGCCGGGTACCGGCATCCGGACGATCGCCGACGGGGCCGGTCCGGAGGGCCTAGGCTGTGCCTCGCAGTCGGTTCGCCCTGCCAGCCAGGCAGGCGCGTCGCAAGAGGGAACCCGGTGTGAATCCGGGACTGCCCCGCAGCGGTGAATGGGAACGACCGCCGTCACATGCACTGGGCCCCAGCAGGGGCCCGGGAAGCGACGGCCAGTAGGTGTCCGCCCTTCCAGGGCGGGTGTGCCCATGAGTCCGAAGACCTGCCACTGCCCGCGTGCACCCCGCACGCGGTGATCTCGGTGACCTCGTGGGCGGGTCGGCGGAGCGGGCGGGCACATCCTGGTGCCGCGCCCCCACTGCTGTGTTCCTTCGCGCCCCCGTGCTCTCCCGGGATCGCAACGCGACTCGCGAAGGAGAGTTCCGTGTCATCGAGTTCCACCACCCCGCAGTCCGGTACCCCGCAGCCGCAGCCCGGCGCTCGTCCGTCGGCCACCCCGCAGTCCACCGTGTACGGCTACCCGAGGCAGGGCCCGAACCGGGAGCTGAAGAAGGCGGTCGAGGGCTACTGGGCCGGTCGGGTCGACGCCGACGCCCTGCGGGCCACCGCCGCGGGCCTGCGGCGCGACAACTGGCACCGGCTGGCCGAGGCCGGCGTCACCGAACTGCCCACCGGCGACTTCTCGTTGTACGACCACGTGCTGGACGCCACGGTCGCCGTCGGCGCGATCCCGCCGCGCCACCGGGCCGCCGTCGACGCCGATCCGCTGGACGGCTACTTCGCCATGGCCCGCGGCACCCAGGACGCCGCACCGCTGGAGATGACCAAGTGGTTCGACACCAACTACCACTACCTGGTGCCCGAGTTGGGGCCGGACACGGTCTTCGCCGCGAACTCCGCCAAGGCCGTCTCCGAACTGCGTGAGGCCCTGGCGCTGGGCCACCGCGCCCGCCCGGTGCTGGTCGGCCCGCTGACCTACCTGCTGCTCGCCAAGCCCGCTCCCGGCGTCGGCGCCGACTTCCAGCCGCTCACCCTGCTCGACCGGCTGCTGCCCGTCTACGCCGAACTGCTCGCGGACCTGCGCGCGGCCGGCGCCGACTGGGTCCAGCTCGACGAGCCCGCCCTCGTCCAGGACCGCAGCCCGGCCGAACTGAGCGCCGCCGCAAGGGTCTTGCGCGAGCTCGGTGCGCTCACCGCCCGGCCGAGCATCCTGGTCGCCACCTACTTCGACCGCGCCGGCGAGGCGCTGAAAGTCCTCGCCAAGGCCCCCGTCGAGGGCGTCGGCCTGGACTTCACCGGCCCCGGCGCCGCCAACCTGGACGACCTCGCGGCCGTCGGCGGCCTCCCCGGCAAGCGCCTGGTCGCAGGCGTGGTGGACGGCCGCAACATCTGGATCAACGACCTGGAGAAGTCGCTGACCACCCTGGCCACCCTGCTCGGCCTGGCCGACCGGGTGGACGTCGCCCCCTCCTGCTCCCTGCTGCACGTCCCGCTCGACGCCGGCGCCGAGCGCGACCTCGACCCGCAGGTGGCGCGCTGGCTGGCCTTCGCCCGGCAGAAGACCGGTGAGATCACCACCCTCGCCCGGGGCCTGCGCGAGGGCACCCACGCGATCACCGCCGAACTCGCCGCCAACCGGGCCGACCTGGCCTCCCGCGCCGCCTCCGCCCTCACCCACGACCCGGCCGTCCGTGCCCGCGCGGCAGCCACCACCGCCGGGGACGCCCGCCGCCTCCAGGCCTACCCCGAGCGCGCCGTCGCCCAGCGGGCCCGGCTGAACCTACCGCTGCTGCCGACCACCACCATCGGCTCCTTCCCGCAGACCACGGAGCTGCGCACCGCCCGCGCCGACCTGCGGGCCGGCCGGATCGACGGCGGCACCTACCAGGACCGGATGCGCGCCGAGGTCCGTGAGGTCATCGCCTACCAGGAGAAGGCCGGCCTCGACGTCCTGGTGCACGGCGAGCCCGAACGCAACGACATGGTCCAGTACTTCGCCGAACAGCTCACCGGCTACCTGGCCACCCAGCAGGGCTGGGTGCAGTCCTACGGCACCCGCTACGTCCGCCCGCCCGTGCTGGCCGGCGATCTCTCCCGCCCGCACCCGATGACCGTCGACTGGTACCGCTACGCCCAGGACCTGACGAGCCGTCCGGTCAAGGGCATGCTCACCGGCCCCGTCACGATGCTCGCCTGGTCCTTCGTCCGCGACGACCAGCCGATCGCCGACACCGCCCGCCAGGTCGCCCTCGCCCTGCGCGACGAGGTGAACGACCTGGAGGCGGCCGGCGCCGCCGTCATCCAGGTGGACGAGCCCGCCCTGCGCGAGACCCTGCCGCTGCGCGCCGCCGACCGGCCCGCGTACCTGGCGTGGGCCACCGAGGCGTTCCGGCTCAGCACCTCCGGGGTCCGCGCGGACACCCAGGTCCACACCCACATGTGCTACGCCGAGTTCGGCGAGATCATGACCGCGATCGACGAGCTCGACGCCGACGTGATCTCCCTGGAGGCGGCCCGCTCGCACATGCAGGTCGCCCACGAGCTGGCCGAGGCCGGCTACCCGCGCGAGGTCGGCCCCGGCATCTACGACATCCACTCGCCCCGGGTGCCGAGCACCGCGGAGGCCGCCGCCCTGCTGCGCGCCGCCCTCGCCGCCATCCCGGCGGCGCGGCTCTGGGTCAACCCCGACTGCGGCCTGAAGACCCGCGGCTGGCCCGAGACCCGCGCCTCGCTGGAGCACCTGGTCGCCGCGGCCCGCGAGGTCCGCGCGGAGCCGGCCGGCTGACGCCACCGTGCCGGGCGGGTGTGACCCCGTGATCACCCGCCCGGCGCGGCCGGGCCCGGTGCGGGGCCATGACCTGGGCCGATCCTCCCGGGCCCGGACGCCTGCCCGCAGGGTCACCGCGCCGTGCCCGGATCCTGTACCCGTAGAGTTGGATAGGCATACCTTACGGAGATCCGGACGTGTTCGGCCGGGAAGTCAGCAGGGCAGGAGTGGGATGGTGGACGACGGCCGGGACGCGAGGCGCCCGCACGGCGAGCTCGTCGCGGATGTGCTGGCGGTCCTGTGGGCGGCCGGGGGGCCGATGACCCCGCAGCAGGTCAACGCATCGCTGGGCCGGGGCCTGGCCAGGACGACCGTGGCGACCATCCTGATCCGCCTCCACGAGAAGGGGACGCTCGTGCGGATCCGCTCGGGGCGGGGCTTCGCCTACCTGGCGGCGGACGACGCAGCCGGGCTGGCCGCCGGGCGGATGCGCCGGGAGCTGGAGGGCGATCCGAGCCGGGAGCTGGTGCTGAAGCGGTTCGTGTCCTCGCTCTCCGAGGGTGACGAGGACGTCCTGCGCCGTCTCCTGCTGGAATCCGAGGGCCCCGGGGAGCGTGCGTGACCCTGGTCCTGGCCCTCGTCGTGCTGGCCCTGCTGCTGCCCTGGGGCGCGGCGCCGGCGGCCCGCCGCCTGGCGGGCGTCCTTCCGCCGCGCGAGGCGTGCGCCGTCCTCACCGGGGCGGCGGTCCTGCTCGCGGGCGGCACCGTGGCGGCGTTGGCCGGACTGTTCCACGTGCCGTTCCTCGCCCATCTGGAACACCTGCCCGTGTCGCGGGTGGCGGCCGCGTGGCCGGCCGCCCTGCCGGTCGCCGGTGCGGCCGGGGTGGTGCTGGCAGCGCAGTCGGTGGTGGTGGTGCGCCGCTGGCGCGAGCAGCGTTCCGTGCTGGCGCGCGCCTGGGCGTCGACGGCGGACGCGGTGCCCGAGGGCGACCTGCTGGTGGTGCCGAGTGACGCCCCGGACGCGTTCGCCCTGCCCGCGCTGCGCCGGCGCGGCGGACGGGTCGTCGTGACGCAGGGGATGCTCCGGGCACTGGGCCCGGCGGAACGCGAAGTCCTGCTCGCCCACGAGCGGGCCCATCTCACGGGCCGCCACCACCTGATGTCCGTCGCCGCCCACCTGGCGGCCGGGGTGCACCCGGCCCTGCGCGGCCTGCGCCCGGCCCTGGACTTCCACCTGGAGCGCTGGGCGGACGAGGAGGCCTGCGCCTCGTCCGGTGACCGTCGGCTGGCCGCGGCCGCGATCGCGCGCGCGGCGCTGGCCGGAGCCTCGGCCGCGCGGGAGGGCGGAAGCCGCAGGCTGCTGCTGTCGGTGAGCACGGGGCCGGTCCCGCAGCGGGTCGAAGCCCTGCTCGGGCCCCGGCCGGTCCGGCCCGTCGCCCGCTCGGCGCGGGCGGCCGTCGCCGGGCTCCTGACGCTGGTGGCGGTATCGGCCCTGTCCGCGCCGGCGCTGGCGTACGGGCTGCACGAGTACGTCGAGTTCGCCGCCGAGGCGGTGCGGGGCCGCTGATCCGTCCGAGTGACGACATCGATGTAGACCGATCGCTGATCGGCAGGTACGGTAAGCCTCGGATTGCTTCGCGCACCTGCCGGCGCGGAGCACTGCGTACGAACGGGCCCGTGTGTGCACCGTGCCCGGAGCACGACGGCGGGCACGGCCGGAGGGCCTCGCGTGGCCCCGGCCGGAGGTGGTGCCGCCCTCCCCAGCGATTGGACGTGGTGTGTACGAAAGGGGACAGGGCTCGTCGACGCCCTCCGAGCAGGTGATCCATCTCCTGTCCGCGGCGGCCGCGGCGGCGGACGCGCTGCTGGGGGAGCGCCTGAGGGACCGTGGGATGAGCAGGGTCCACCAGCTGGTCCTCTCGACGTTGGCGAGGCTGGGCCCTCATGCCAGGCTCGATCTGGCGGTGCAGGTCGGGGCGTCGGAGGCGGACGCGGAGCGGGTCGTCGACGACCTGCTGGCAGCGGGACTGGTCCACTCGCTGGTCGTCCACGCCGGGGGCCGGCAGCAGTTGGTGATGCTCACCCCGGCCGGGCAGGCGGCGCTGGACGCCCTGCAGGGTGACGCCACGGCCACCCAGGACGTCCTGCTGGCGTCGCTGACGCGGGGGGAGCGCATCCAGCTGAAGTACCTGCTGCGGCGGGTGTGCGCGAGTGGGGCGGCCCACGGCGGCCGGGCGCGCGCGGTCGGTCCGTAGCGTCTCCGGAGCCGGACGCGGCCGCCGCCTCCGGGAGCGGCGGCCGGGTGGCACGGCTCAGGTCGCGGCCGGGTGGCGGCCGGCCGGCACGGCTCTGCCCCGACCGTCGAGCGTGAGGACGGCGTCGGCGTGGCGGGAGACGAGCGGGAGGTCGTGGCTGACGAGGACGACGGCCAGGCCCCGGGCGCTCCGCAGGTCGCGCAGCAGGGTCATGATCCCGTCGGCGGTACCGGCGTCGAGCGCGGAGGTGACTTCGTCGCACAGCAGGACGTCGGGCTCGGCGGCCAGGGCGCGGGCGATGGAGACCCGCTGCCGCTGTCCGCCGGACAGTTCGTGGGGGTAGCGGGCGGCGAACTCCTCCGGCAGGCCGACGGCGGCCAGGAGTTCCGCGACCCGGTCGGCCCGCTGCCCGGCCGACAGGGCGTGGTGCAGCTTGAGCGGGCGGGTGAGGGTCGCGCCGGTGGTGCGGGCGGGATTGAGGGCGCCCAGCGGGTTCTGCGGGACGAGTTGGACCCGGCGCAGCTGGTCGCGGTCCCGCCGTCGGAGGGTGTCGGCGAGCGGGTGGCCGTGGAGGGTGAGGGTCCCGGCGGCGGCCCGGTGGAGACCGGCGAGGGTGCGTACCAGGGTGGTCTTGCCGCAGCCGGAGGGGCCGACGACCGCGGTCAGGGTGCCGGGGAGCACGTCGAGGTCGACCTCGGCTAGCACCTGGCGGCGGGTGCGGCCGGTTCCGACGTGGGCGTGCAGGGAACGCACCGTCAGAACGGCCTCGGCGGCCCGGTGCGTGCCGGGTGGTGCCTGCGCCGGGGCGGGGCGGGGCGCGGGGACGCCCCGGGCGGGTGCGCGCGTGGCGGCCGGGCGCAGGGCCAGGGTGTCGTCGGCGCAGCGGGCCACGAACTCCGGGTCGTGGCTGGAGAGCACGACGGCGAGGCCGTGCTGCCGGGCGAGTTCGCGTACCAGGTCGGCGATCTCGTCGCGCAGTGCCGCGTCGAGTCCGGCGGTCGGCTCGTCCAGGAGCAGGATGTCGGGGCGGCGGGCGAGGGCGCGGGCCAGGGCGACGCGGCGTTGCTGGCCGCCGGACAGGGCTGCGGGGCGGCGTCGTTCCAGCTGCTGGTCGGTGGGGAGGCGGACGGTCGCGAGGAGGCCTAGCAGGGTGGCTCGGGAGCGGTCCGCCGCCGTCTCGGTGATCAGGCGGTCCACCCGCATCCGGGGGTTGAGGCCGGATCCCGGGTCCTGGCCGAGGTAGGCGAGGTTCTCGCGGCGCAGGCGTCGCAGCCGTTCGGGAGGCAGGGCGAGGATGTCGTGCCCGAGGACGGTGACCGTGCCGCCGGTGACGGCGGCGCCGGGCGCGACGGCGCCCACGAGGGCGCGCAGCAGGGTGGTCTTGCCGGCTCCGGACGGGCCGGTGACCGCGTGGACGCGGCCGGGCCGCAGGCTGAGGGTGGCGTTGTCGAGCAGCGGGGTGCCGTCGGCGAGGGCGATGGAGAGTCCGGTGGCCTGGGCGGCCGGGGCGGTGGGGCTCACAGGGGGGTCTCCGGGGTGGGCCGGGCCGGTGCGAGGGCTTCGGCGGCGAGGTTGACGCTGACGGCGAGCAGGCCGATGGCCAGGCACGGCGCCGCCACGGCCCAGGGGTTGAGCATGATGCCGGGAGCGTTCTCGCGGATCATCAGGGCCCAGTCCGCCTCGGGCGGTTGTGGTCCGAGCTGGAGGAACGCGGCGATGGAGACGACGTAGACGCCTTCGACGAACCGCAGGCCGAACAGGGCGAGCAGGGTGGACCGGAGGTTGGGCAGCACTTCGCGGGCCATCAGGTACCAGAGGCGTTCGCCTCCGGCGGCGGCGGTCTCGATGTATCCGGTGGCGGCGACGGGGGCCGCGGCCGCCGCGACGACCCGCACGGCGTAGGGGACGCCGAGGACGACGGCGGCCGCGCCGATGGCGAGGCGCCCGCCCGTGGGCCAGGCGAGGGCGACGAGCATGATGCCGAGGACGGCCGGGAGCAGGATGGCGAGGTCCGCGGCGCGTTCGACCCAGCGGCCCAGGCGCGGGCGCAGGGCCGCGAGGATGCCGATCGCGGTGGCGGCGGCGGTGACCGCCAGGGCGATGGCCAGGGCGGTGGCGATCAGGGGCGCGCCGCCGGACAGCAGCCGGCTGAGGACGTCCCGGCCCAGCAGGTCGCCGCCGAGGGCGGCGGTGTCGTCGGCGGCGCCGTAGGGGGCGGTGACCGGCAGGTCGGTGGCGCCGGGCGCGAGGAGCGGGCCGCTCAGCGCCAAGAGGACGAGCAGCAGCGCGGGGAGCACCCGGGCCAGGGTCCGGGCGCGGGGCCGGCGGGCCGGTGGGGCGAGGGCTGCGGTGGTCATCGGCGCGCCCCCAGGGTGCGGTCGCGGATCAGGTCGGCCAGCAGGAGGAGCGCGCTGATGACCGCGCCGGTGGCGGCGACGACCCCGGCCACCAGCGGGGTGTCGCGGTCGGCGATGGCGCCGGCCAGGACGGCGCCGATGCCGGGGTAGTTGAAGAGCGTCTCGACGACGACGGCCCCGCCCAGCAGCATGCCCGCGGAGGTGGCGGTGGAGACCGCGATGGCCGGCAGGGCGCCGGGCAGCATGTGGTGGCTGAGGATCCGGCGGCGGGGCAGGCCGTCGAGGATCGCGGCCTGGACGTGCGGGAGGGCGGCCTGGTCGGCGAGGGCGCCGCGGACGATCCGGGTGTTCCAGCCGATCTGCGGGACCGCCAGCGAGAGCAGCGGCAGTACGAGCATGTCCCAGGACGCGGGGGCGCCGTCCGAGCCGGTGAGGGTCACCGCGGGGAGCCAGCCCGTCCACTGGGAGAACACCAGCAGCAGGGCGACGGAGACCACGAACTCGGGGAGGGCGAACGCGGCGGTGGAGGCGACGGAGACGGCCCGGTCGACCCGCCCGCCGGGCCGCAGGGTGGCCCAACTGCCCAGGGCGAGGGCGCCGGTGATGCTCAGTGCGAGTGCGAGCGTGCCGAGCACCAGGGTGTTCGGGAACGGCCCGGCCAGCACGGTGGTGACGGGCCGGCCGTGCGCCGTGGTGCCGAGGTCGCCGGTGGGCAGGCCGGTCATCCAGTCCCAGAACCGTTCGGCGACCGGCCGGTCGAGCCCGAGCGCGGCCCGGCGGGCGGCCATGTCGGCGGCGCTCTCGCCGCGTTCCGCGGTGGCGTCGGCCGCATCGCCCGGCAGGAGCTCGATCGCGGCGAAGACCGCGGCCAGCAGGAGGACGAGCATGCCGAGGCGCCGGACGACCGGCCGCCCGGCCCGGCCCGCACCGGGGAGGATGCGGGCCGGCCCGGACCGGGCCTTCGGCGCGGCGCCGCCGTCGGCGGGGGCTGCCGGGATCAACGGGCCAGCCAGGTCTTCTCAAGCTGGACGCGGCCGTAGCCGGGGAGCTTGGGCAGGTTGCGCACGGCCGTGCCGGCGAGGTCGATGCCGTCGGCCATGCCCCACAGCAGGTAGCCGGACTTCGCGTACTCGATCTCCTGCAACTGGTGCAGCGCCTTGGCGCGCTCCGCCGGGTCGGCGGTGCCCAGCGCCTTGCGGTAGGCCTCGTCGAAGGAGGGCTCCTTCCACCCCGCCTCGTTCTGGCCGGACTCCGAGACCATGGTCTTGGAGGCGAAGAACACCACGGAGTCGTTGGTGCCCCAGTACGTGGTGTACAGCGGCGCCTTGAGCCAGCTCTCGTCCCAGAAGTTCTTCGAGTCCTGCTTCACCACGTTGATCTTCACCCCGGCCTCGCGGACCTGGGTGGCGAAGAGCGTCGCGGACTCCGCGAGCCCGGAGATGTCCTCCGTGGTGAGCAGGTCGTAGGTCTTGGACGTGTCGAAGCCGGCCTCGGTCAGCAGCTGCTTCGCCCTGTCCAGGTCGCGCCGGCGCTGGGGCAGGTCCTTGGCGAACGCCGGGTCGCCGGTGCCGAGGACGTCGTTGCCGATCGTGCCGTAGCCGGAGAGGACCTGCTTGACCATCGCCTCACGGTCCACCGCGAGGCGCAGCGCCTCGCGGACCTTCGGGTCGGCGAACGGGCCGTCGGCGGTGCGCATCACGACGGGCATCGCCATGTCGTTGGGACGGCGCAGGATCTGGATGTCCTTGCGGCTCTCGGCGGTGCGGGCGGCGACCGCGCCGACGTTGGAGGCGACGTCGACCTGGCCGGCGAGCAGGGCGTTGGCCAGGGCCTGCGGGCTCTCGAAGATGCTCACCTCGATGGCGTCGAGCAGCACCTTGCCGCCGTACCAGTCCTCGTTGCGCACCAGGCGGGCGTTGCCGTCGCGGAACCAGTCGAGCTTGAAGGGGCCGGTGCCGGGCGCGCCGGCGATGGCATCGTCCTTGGTGTCCTTCTTGACGACGAAGGTGGTCAGGCGGGTGAGCAGCGGAAGGTCGGCGTTGGCGTAGTCGGAGACCAGGACGACGGTCTTCGGGCCGGCGGCGCTGATGCCCTCGGCCTTGATGCCGGGCAGCCGGGAGGCGCCGGCCGGGGTGGCGCGCAGGCGCTTGAGCGAGAAGACGACGTCGTCGGCGGTGACCGGGGTGCCGTCGTGGAACTTCGCGCCCTCGGCGATGGTGAACTGCCAGGTCTTCAGGTCCTCCGACGGCTTCCAGCCCGTGGCCAGCCGGGGCGCGGTGTTGGTGCTCTCGCCGGGCACCGCGAGGGTGTCGTAGACCAGGCTGAGGATCAGGTAGTCGCTCTCGTTGGCCTGCGAGCCGTGCGGGTCACGGGTGACGGCGGACGCCTTGCCCAGCGCGCCGACCTTCAACGTCCCACCACTGCGGGGCTGTTCGGAGGAAGCGCCGGACGCCGCCGCATCCTTCGACCCACCGGTGCCGCTGCTGCAGGCCGCGAGCGCACCGGCCGCCCCGATCCCGGCACCGGCCCACAGCAGCTGTCGTCTGGTGACGCTCACGTCGTTCCTCGTTTCAGGTCGAGCAGAAGTTGCTTAGGTTTACCTATCCTAAGTTCGCAGGCCCGTGCAACCCGTTCCGGGCAGTTTGGCTGACGGGTGACCATCTCCGATGCGACGTCAACTGGCTTCCTGGTCAGGCGCATTGCGCCCGCAGGTGTCGCTCGTGCACCAACGCTGTGATCGACGACACAAATGTAGTCAATCGATTCGGTAAGGCTTGCCTTACTTCTCGGTCGTTGTTACGTTCCTCGGTGTCCGGCTGCCCGAGCCGCGCCGGACCGATGCCTACTGCGCCTCCTTCCAGACCCTGCCGCCGGGCCGCGTCACCGCCGTGCGCCCGCACTCCCGCCTGCCCACGCAACGGAAGGTGCCTCCGTGCCCACCGCCGCCGCCCCTGCCCCGGTACGCCTGCTCGACGCCCACCACGTCGCCGAGCTCACCACCACCGCGGCCGAACTGCTGGACATCCACGGCTCCGCCACCAGCCCCGCCCTGCTCGCCGGCCTCGCCCCCGCCGGCCGGCGGCTCAGCCGCCAACTGCACGACGCACTCCGCCCGGTGGACACCGCCGACGGCCTCTTCGTGCTGCGCGGACTGCACGTCGACGACGCCGAACTCGGCCCCACCCCCGGCCACTGGTCCACGGTCGGCCAGGCCGGCGCCGTCTGGGACGTCGTCCTGCTGCTGGTCTCCGCGCTGATGGGCACTCCGATCGCCTGGGACGGCCAGCAGGACGGCCGCTTCGTCCACAACATCGTCCCCTCACCGGGCCACGAGACCGTCCAGACCGGCGCGTCCAGCAGCGTGCTGCTCACCCCGCACACCGAGGACGCCTTCCACCCCGGCCGCGCCCACCTGCTGCTGCTGTGCTGCATGCGCAACCACGACAGCATCGCGACCACCGCGGCCAGCATCCGCCTGGCCGAACTGTCGGACGACGACATCGCCGAACTCACCCGCCCGGTCGCCCCGATCCTGCCCGACGACGCCTACGAGGAGGCCCAGCGGTTCGGCGGCGGGCCCGCGCCGGTGCCGACCCTCTTCGCCGGCGAGACCGGCCTCACCCTGCGCTTCGACCCCGCCTACACCCCGCTCGACGAGGCGCAGGAGCCGTGGCGCGCCGCCTACGGGCGGCTGGCGGACGAACTCGCCCGCGTCTCCGTCGCGGTGAGCCTTCGGCCCGGCGACGTCCTGGTGGTCGACAACGACCTGGTCGTGCACGGACGCGTCCCGTTCCGGGCCCGCTACGACGGCACCGACCGCTGGCTCAAGCGCGCCTCCGTCCGGGTGCCCGGCCGCCGCACCCGCCCCGCGGCGGAGGCCGCCGAGCACGGCTACGGCCAGGCCGCCCTCGAAGCCTGGGCCGCCTGAACGCCACCGGCACCACCCGACACCGGCACCACCCCGCCGCGCCCACCCCTCGAAGGGACACCCCCATGACCTCCCAGGACACCGTGACGCCCCACGACGGCACCCTGCGCGTCCTGAGCACCAGCGACCTCGCCGGCATCGACATCACGCTCGCCGACGTCGTCGACACCGTCGAACAGGCCTACCGGACCCTCGCCGCCGGCCGCTCCGACAACCCGCGCAAGCTCACCGTCAAGCCCGCCGACGGGCACTCCGTCTCCTACGCGATGCTCGGCCGGGACGGCGTGCGCAACGTGGTGGCCATCAAGACCTCGTACAAGCACGGCCTGGACAAGGGGCGCGAGGAGCAGCACTACTACACGACGCTCAGCATCTACGACGACGTCACCGGCCTGCCGGTCGCGATGATGGACTGCTCCCGGATCGGCTCCCTGCGCACCCCCGCCGTCTCCGCCCTGCTCGCCCGCGAGTGCGCCGTCCCCGACGCCCGCACCGCGCTGGTGATCGGCACCGGCACCCAGGGCCGCCTCGCGCTGCCGTTCCTGCTCACCACCCTCCCGCACCTGGAGCGCCTGCTGCTGTCGGGCACCCACCCCGAGGGCATCGCCGCCGTCCGCGAACAGCTGCACCGTTACTTCCCCGGCCGGGAGCCGGAGTTGGTCACCGACCTCCGGCAGGCCGCCGGCGACGCGGACGTCATCCTCGCCACCGCCGGCGCCCACACGCCCGCCGCCGTCGAGGCCGACTGGCTCAAGCCCGGAGCGGTCGCCGTCCTGGTCGGCCACGGCCTGGCGCCCTCCACCCTGCACCGGGCCGACCGCGTGATCGCCACCAGCGAGGCCCAGATGCAGGTCACCGGCACCGACATGGCCGACGCCGACGGCAAGCTCCGCGCCGTCGACCTGGAGCTGCCCGCCGCCCTGGCCGGCGCCGCCGCCGCCCGCACCGCACCCGGCCAGCGGATCTTCGCCTACAACAGCGGACTGGTCGTCACCGACATCGCGCTCGGCCACCGCTTCGCCGAGCTCGCCGCCGAACAGGACCTCGGCACCGAGGTCGCCCTGTGGCGCTGACCCTCCCCGCCCGCCCGGACCCCTGGCACGACGAGATCCTGGCCGGCGGCCTGCTGCAGGAGTTGTCGTACGCCTTCGGCGGCCCGTTCCACTTCGTGCTGCCCGAGCGGTTCGACGCCAACCTGGCCGCCTTCCGCACCGCGCTGGACGAGTCGGGGGTGGACGGGACGGTGTACTTCGCCAAGAAGGCCAACAAGGCCGCCGCGTTCGTCGAGCGCTGCGCCCGGCAGGGCGCCGGCGTGGACGTCGCCAGCCACGGCGAACTGCGCGAGGCCCTCGGCCACGGCGTACGCGGCGAGAACCTCGTCGTCACCGGACCGGCCAAGGCCGGCCGACTGCTGCAGGTGGCCGCTCTCCAGGGCGCGCTGATCGCCGTCGACTCCCTCGACGAGCTGGAGCGCGTCCTGCACCTGGACACCCCGCGGCCGGTCCGCGTCCTCCTGCGCCGGTTCCCGCCCTCCCAGCCCAGGAGCCGGTTCGGCCTGGACGACGAGCAGCTGGACACCGCCCTGCTGCGCTGCGCCGAGGCCGGGGACCGGATCCGGATGGAGGGCTTCAGCTTCCACCTGTCCGGCTACGCGGTGCAGCCCCGCGCCGACCTCGCCGGCGAACTCGTCGAACTCTGCCTCAAGGCCAGGATCCTGGGGCTCCAGGCCGACCGGATCAGCATCGGCGGCGGCTTCGCCGTCGACTACACCTCGGCCGGACACTGGGAGGCGTTCCTCGCCGCCCAGGGCCCGGACGACTACCACGCCCGGAAGTCCTTCGCCCCGGACGACTTCTACCCCTACCACTCGCCCGTCGCCGGGGCCGACGCTCTGCGCGCCGTCCTGGCCGCCCGCCCGCACGGTACGGGCGCGACGCTGGCGGCCCGTCTGCGCGAAGCCGGCGTCATGCTGCTCCTGGAACCGGGCCGCGCCCTGCTGGCCGGCGCCGGATCGTCCGTGTTCGCCGTCCAGGGCGTCAAGGACCGGGCCGGGTACGGGATCGTCACCGTCGACGGCACCAGCCTGAGCCTGTCCGAGCAGTGGTTCGACAGCGAGTTCCTGCCCGACCCGGTACTCCTCACCGGTGGCCGTCACCGCACGGGCCCGGAGTACCGGGCCTGCGTGGGCGGGGCCAGCTGCCTGGATTCCGACCTGCTCACCTGGCGCAAGATCGCCTTCCCCACCCGGCCCCGGGCCGGCGACCTGCTCGTCTACCCCAACACCGCCGGCTACCAGATGGACTCCAACGAGTCCCCCTTCCACGACCTGCCACTGCCGCCCAAGGTCGTCGTCCACCGGGCGGACGGCCGGCCGCGCTGGCGGCTCGACCACCGCCCGGCCTGCTGACCCCGCCCCCACCCCGCCCCCGACGGAGCCCCCTGCCATGACCGACGCCCTGTTCCGCCCACCGGTGGTCACCCGGATCTCCGACCTGATCGGCTGCACGCCGCTGTTCGAGCTCGCCCGCGCCGACAACGGCGCCCGCCTGCTGCTGAAACTGGAGATGTACAACCCCACCGGAAGCGCCAAGATCCGGATGGCCCGCCAGATGATCACCGACGCGGAGGAGCGCGGCGAGCTGCGGCCCGGCGGCCACATCATCGAGTCCACCTCCGGCAACACCGGACTCGGCCTCGCCGTGGTCGCCGCCGAACGCGGCTACCGCTTCACCGCCGTCGTCGACAACCACGCCGCCGTCGACAAGCTGCGCGGCATGCGGGCCATGGGCACCGAACTCGTCCACGTCACCGAGGACGGCGGCGAGGAGCTCAACACCGCCGCCCGCGAGGAGCTCGCCGAGGACATGGCCCGCGGGAAGGACAACACCTTCTTCACGGAGCAGCACAACAACCCCAGCAACGCCGTCGGTTACTACGCCGTCGGCCGCGAGATCGCCCAGGCCCTCGACAACCGCGTCGACGTGTTCATCGGCGCGGTCGGCACCGGCGGCGGCCTGTGCGGCACCGCCCTGGAGCTCCGGAAGCACGCCCCCGGGGTCGCCGTCATCGGCGTCGAACCCAAGGGGTCCATCGCCTTCGGGCCGCCCGCCCACGACTACTACCAGTCCGGCACCGGCACCCCCGAAGGCGCCACCCTCGGACTGCTCGTCGACTTCGACCTCATCGACGAAGGCGTCAAGGTCGGCGACGTCGAGGCGTTCGCCACCGCCCGCGTCGTCGCCCGCCGCACCGGCCTGCTGATCGGCGGCTCCGCCGGCGGCGTCGTCCACGAGGCCCTGACCCGCCTGCCGGCCCTCCCGCCGGGCGCCGTTATGGTCGCCTTCATCAACGACGGCGGCGAGAAGTACATGGACACCGTCTTCAACGACGACTGGATGAACGCCCGCAACCTCATCGACGACGCTGTCGAGGCCGACATCGACGAGACCCTCACCAAACTCCGCAGGCCCTGACTTTCAGAAACGTGATCCCCACCATGCAGCAGCAGCTGACCACCCTGGCCCGCGACAGCCGCGCCCTCGCCGCCCTCGCCGTCCCCCTCGCCCTCACCCAGCTCGCCCAGGTCGCCCTCACCACCACCGACACCGTCATGATGGGCGTCCTCGGCACCGAGGCCCTCGCCGCCGGCGGCCTCGCCCTGGTGATCTTCAACCAGCTCCGCACGATGGGCGTCGGCCTGGTCACCTCCGTCGGCAACCAGGTGGCGGCCGCGGCGGCCCGCGCCGAACTCGCCACCCCGGACTCCGGCCCGGGCCCCGGCGTGACGGCAGCGGGCCCCGGCGCGACGGCACCGGACCCCGGTGCGACGGCGAGGTCCGACCAGGAGGTCCGCGGCCTGGTACGGGCGGCCATGGCCGTCGCCACCCTCGCCGGCCTGGCCGGCGCGGCCCTGATGATCCTGATAGGCCAGGCGGCGACCGTCCTCGGCCAGGACGCCGCCGTCGCCCACCGGGCCCAGGGCATGCTCGCGGCCCTCGCCCCCGGCCTGCTGCCCTGCCTCTGGTTCCAGGCGATCCGCCAGTTCACCGTCGGCATGCGCCGCCCGCAGGCCCTCCTGCAGATCACCATCGCCTCCGTCGCCGTCAACGCGGCCCTCAACTGGGCCTTCATCCACGGCACCTGGGGGCTGCCGAAGCTCGGCCTCACCGGCATCGGCGTCGCCACCAGCACCGTCTACCTGCTCTCCTTCCTCGCCCTGTACACCAGCGCCCGCCGCGACCCGCGGCTCGCCCCGCTGCTCAGCCCGGACTTCTGGAAGGCCGACGCCCCGACCGTGCGCCGACTGCTCGGCCTCGGCACCCCCATCGCCGCCACCTACGGCTCCGAAGCCGGCTTCTTCTCCGTCACGGCGCTGCTGGCCGGCAGCTTCGGCGCCGCCGCGCTCGCCGCGCACACCGCGGTCAACCAGCTCATCTACATCGTCTTCCAGGTCGCCGTCGGCCTCTCCCACGCGGCCTCCATCAACGTCAGCCGTGAACTCGCCCTCGGCGAGTACGGCGCCGCCCGCCGCATCAAGAACACCGCACTCGCCTGCGGCGCGGTGGTGACGACGGTCGTGGGCATCGCCTACCTCACGGTGCCCCACCTCGTCCTGCGGCCCTACTTCGACGCCGGCTCGGCCACCGACCGGCAGGGTCTGCAGATCGCCACCGGCCTGCTGGTGGTCGTCGCCGCCCTCCAGTTCTTCGACTGCGCCCAGAACATCGGCGTCGGCCTGCTACGCGGCCTCGACGACACCAGGAGCGGCTTCCGCATCACGCTCGTCGGCTACTGGCTGGTCGGCCTGCCCGCCTCCTGGCTGCTCGCCTACCCGCTCGGCGGCGAGACCCGCGGCCTCTGGCTCGGCCTGCTCATCGGCCTCGCCACCACGGCCGTCCTTCTGCTGCGCCGCTACAGCCGCACCCTCACCGCCCGGGCCGGATCCGCTCCGGCCGCCGTACTCGCGACGTGAACCGGCCGGGTCCGGCTCCGGCGGGCCTCCGACGACCTATGGGTGCCGTACCGCCGTGCCGGGCAGCCGGTTGAGGAGCCCCGGACCGGGTAGGCGAACTCCATGGCGTCCATCCACCAGGAGACCGAGCGCAGCTACGACGGCAAGCCCGGCCAGGCCCTGGACCCGGCCGGTCTGCCGCAGGTCACGGACCTCCGGACGGCCGGGGCGCAGACGCTTGAGGCCCTCTACTACGACACCGCGGACCTGAGGCTGCTGGCCCACGGCCGCACACTCCGCAGGCGCACCGGCGGGGACGACGCGGGGTGGCACCTGAAGGTGCCGGCCGGCGCCGGGGCCGAGGGCGAGCACCGGACGGAGTACCGCCTTCCGCCCGGCCCGGCCGGGGCCGGGCCGCCGCCCGAACTCCTCGCCCGTACCGCCGCGCTCGCCCGGGGCGGACGGCTGCTCCCCGTGATGCGCCTGCGGACGCACCGGGAGCGCGAACTGCTGCTCGGCGCCGACGGCCGCACCCTGGCCGAGCTGACCCGCGACGACGTGTCGGCCGAGCTGCCCGAGGGCGCTGCCCCGGCCTCCGGGCGCCAGGCCCTCCCCGGGCCCGTGGCATGGTCCGAGACCGAGGTGGAGCTGGCCGAGGGAGGCCCGGCCGAGCTCCTGGACGCCGTCGGGGCCCGCCTTGAGGACGCCGGTCTGGCACGGTCGGCAGCCGCCTCCAAGGTCGCCCGCGCCCTGGCCGCGCACGGCCGCGCCCCGGAACACCCCGCCCCGGAACACCTCGCCCCGGGACGCCCCGGGCACCGGTCCACCGGGCCCGGGCCGGCCGGGCCGCAGCCGGCCCCGCCCGCCGGCAGCGTCGGTGCGGCCCTGACCGCCTACCTGCGTGAGCAGGTCGCCGACCTGCTCACGCTCGACGGGCTCGTGCGGATCGACGAGCCCGATTCCGTGCACCGCATGCGGGTCTGCGCCCGCCGCCTCCGCAGCGCCCTCACCGCGCACCGGAGCCTGCTGGTCGGTGCGCGCACCGACCCGGTCGCCGAGGAACTGCGCCTGCTCGGACAGGTGCTGGGGCGGGCCAGGGACGCCGAGACGACGGGCGAGCGCCTGGTCGCGCAGGCGCAGTCCCTGCCGCTCGCGGCCCGGCCGGAGCAGACGGCGGCGGAGCTGCGCGACTGGTTCGGCCACCGCTACGCGCACGCCCACCGCGCCGCCGTCCACGTGATGGAGGGGCGCCGCTACTTCGCGCTGCTCGACGAACTGGAGGAGCTCGCCGAGCGGCCGCCGCTGCGGGCGAAGGCCTCGCGCGGCGGCCGGCGGGCCCGGCGGATCCTGCTGCGTGAGCGGCGCCGCACCGGCCGCCGTTTCGCCCGCGCCCTGAAGCTGCCCCCGGGCCCGGAGCGCGACGCCGCCCTGCACGGGGCGCGGAAGGCCGCCAAGCGCGCCCGCTACACCGCAGAGGTGCACCGCGCCTCGGCCGGCCGGCCGGCGAAGCGGCTCGGCAGGCGGGCGAAGCACGTCCAGCAGGCGCTGGGCCGCCGCCAGGACGCCAGGGTCACCGAGCAGTCGCTGCTGGAGCTGGTCGCCGAGGTGCGGGCCCGGGGCGGCGACACCTTCGGCTACGGCGTCCTCCACGGCCTGCAGCGCGCCGACGACGAGGCCGACGTCGCCGAGGCCGCGGACGCCTGGGCCGGGGGCTGACAGGGGCCCGTCGGACGGCGTGTTCCCGTTCGCGCGCCCCGGGCCCCGCTCAGCCGGTGGCGGCGAGCAGTTCGAGCGTGTCGATCACACGGTTCGAGAAGCCCCACTCGTTGTCGTACCAGGCGACGACCTTGATGTGGCGGCCGTCGACGCGGGTGAGGGCCGAGTCGAAGATCGACGAGGCCGGGTTGCCCGTGATGTCGGAGGAGACCAGCGGGTCCTCCGAGTACTCCAGCACGCCGGCGAGCGGGCCCTCCGCCGCGGTGCGGTACGCCGCCAGGACCTCCTCGCGGGTCACGTCGCGGGCCACGGTGGTGTTGAGCTCCACGATCGACCCCACCGGGACGGGCACCCGGATCGAGTCGCCCGACAGCTTGCCCTCCAGGTTCGGCAGGACGAGCCCGATCGCCTTGGCGGCGCCCGTCGTGGTCGGCACGATGTTCACGGCGGCGGCGCGGGCGCGACGGGGGTCGCGGTGCGGGCCGTCCTGAAGGTTCTGCTCCTGCGTGTAGGCGTGCACCGTGGTCATGAAGCCGTGCTCGATACCGGCGAGATCGTCGAGCACCGCGGCCAGCGGCGCGAGCGCGTTGGTGGTGCACGAGGCGTTCGAGACGATGGTGTGCAGGGCCGGGTCGTACGCGTCGGTGTTGACCCCGAACGCGAGCGTGACGTCGGCGCCGTCGGCCGGCGCGCTGACCAGGACCCGCTTCGCACCTGCGTCCAGGTGGGCACGGGCGGCCTTGGCCGAGGTGAAGCGGCCGGTCGCCTCCAGCACGATGTCGACGCCGAGTTCGGCCCACGGCAGCTGCGCCGGCTCGCGCTCGGCGAGTACGGTGATGCGCCGGCCGTCGACGACGAGGGTGTCCCCGTCGGCGGTCACCGGGCGGCCGAGCCGGCCCGCCGTGGTGTCGTAGGCGAGCAGCCGGGCGAGGGTCGCGGGCTCGGTGAGGTCGTTGACGGCGACGATCTCCAGGTTGCTGTCGCGCTCCAGCAGCGCGCGCAGCACGTTGCGCCCGATGCGGCCGAATCCGTTGATGGCGATGCGAGTCATGGGTGTTTCCTTCCGGTTTCGGGTTCGGAACAAGGTTCTCCCGGCGCCGCCACCGGTGACAGCATGGTGATCGCCACGGTTCGAAAGGATCGCGCCACGCCGTGCGGCGGGCTACTCGCCCTGGGCGAAGGTGCGCCGGTACTCGCTCGGCGTGGTGTCGAGGATGCGCTGGAAGTGCAGCCGCAGGTTCGCGCCGGTGCCGAGACCGACGTCGGCGGCGATCTGCTCGACACCGCGCTGCGAACGCTCCAGCAGCTCCCGGGCCACGTCGATGCGGGCGCGCATGACCCACTGCATCGGCGTGTGCCCGGTGTCCTCGACGAAGCGCCGCGAGAAGGTGCGCGGCGACACCCCCGCGTGCCGCGCGAGCGATTCCAGCGTCAGCGGCTCGCCGAGCCGCCGCAGCGCCCACTCGCGGGTGGCGGCGAACCGCTCGCCGAGCGGCTCGGGCACACTGCGCGGCACGTACTGGGCCTGACCGCCGCTGCGGTAGGGCGCTGCGACCAGGCGCCGGGCCGCGTGGTTGGACGCCGCCACGCCGAGATCACCGCGCAGGATGTGCAGGCACAGGTCGATCCCCGAGGCCGCTCCGGCCGACGTCAGCACGCTGCCCTCGTCCACGAACAGCACGTTCTCGTCGACCCGTACGAGGGGGCGCTTCGCCGCCAGTGCCCGCGTGTAGTGCCAGTGCGTGGTGGCGCGCCTGCCGTCGAGCAGGCCCGTGGCGGCGAGCGCGAACGCGCCCGTCGAGATGGCGGCGAGCCGCGCGCCCCGGTCGTGGGCGGCGATCAGCGCGTCGATGACGGCCTGCGGCGGTTCGGTGCGGTCCGGGAACCGGTAGCCGGGTACGAAGACGATGTCGGCCCACGCGAGCGCGTCCAGGCCGTGCGCGACGTAGTACGAGAGGCCGTCGCCGCCGGTCACGGGCCCGGGCGCCGCGCCGCACACCCGCACCTCGTACGGCATGCTCGCGCGCGTCGTGAACACCTGTGCGGGGATGCCCACATCGAGAGGCTTCGCGCCTTCGAGGACAAGGACGGCGACACGATGAAGAGGTGAGGCTGACACGAGGAAGACAGTACGCGGACGCGGGGTCGCGCACTCCCGCCCACCCCGGCCCGGGGTGCCCTGCCGGGGCGGCCCGCACCGCTCCGGCAGGGGAGTCGACGGTCGGTCAGACGGCGGCCGGGACACGCACGACAGCGGTCTCGCCCACCCGGTTGTGGCGTTCCTCCCAGGCCTCCAGCGCGCTGCGGCAGGCGTGGTCGAGGTGGCGCAGGCCGGTGAGGTCCAGGTGGACGATCCGGCCGGCGGGCAACTGCTCCAACGTGTCCAGGAGCCGGGGCAGGCGCAGGAAGGTGGCGCTGCCGGCCAGCGTCACCCCGACCGTGCCGTCCCCGGGCTCGTCGACGTCCACGTGCAGGTGCGAGGTGTCCCAGGCGCTCTTCAGCACGGCGAGCAGCAGGCCGAGCAGCACGCCCTCGAAGAGATTGGTCGCGACGACGGCGACCGCCGTGGCCACCAGGATCACGGCCTCCCCGCGGTGCGCCCGCCACAGCGGGACGAGCGCCTTGGCCGGTACCAGCTTGGCCCCGGCGTGCACCAGGACGCCGGCCAGTGCGGCGAGCGGGATGACCGAGAGGGCGGCGGGGAACAGCGCGGCGAACAGCAGCAGCCAGAGGCCGTGCAGCACGCGGGAGGCCTTGGTCCGCGCCCCGGCCTGGACGTTGGCCGCGCTGCGCACGATGACGGCGGTCATCGGGAGGGCGCCGAGCACGCCGCAGACGGTGTTGCCGACCCCCTGGGCGATCAGCTCCCGGTCGTACCGGGTGCGCGGGCCGTCGTGCAGGCGGTCCACCGCGGCGGCGCTGAACAGGCTCTCGGCGGAGGCGATCAGGGCGAACGCGAGCACGGTGCCGAGGACGCCGGCGTTGCCGAGCGCAGCCAGGTCCTCTCCGCCGGGGAGGTCGACGACCCCGGCCAGGCCGGCGACCTCGACCTTGCCGACGGAGAGGTCGAACAGCGCGGTGGCGGCGGTGGCCGCGGCGACGGCGACCAGCGGCGCGGGCACGATCCGGACCCGGGCGGGCAGTCCGGGCCAGAGCACCAGGACGGCTATGGTGCCGACGCCGATGGCGGCGGCGGTGAGTGCCTGCGACGAGGTGGCGGTGTCGGCGAGGAGGCCGGGCAGGCCCGTGAGCTTGTCGAGTCCGCTCCTGGGCGCTTTCGCGTCGGCCAGGGCGTAGAGCTGGCCGGAGATCAGCACGAGTCCGATTCCCGCCAGCATGCCCTGGACGACCGAGACCGAGATGGCGCGGAACAGCCGCCCGAGGCGCAGGGCGCCCATGGCGAGCTGGAGCAGCCCGGCGGCGGCGGTGATCACGCCGAGGGTGGCGATCCCGTACTCCTGGACGGCGGCGAACACCAGGACGGTGAGCCCTGCGGCGGGGCCGGACACCTGGAGGCTGCTGCCGGGCAGCAGCCCGGTGAGCAGTCCGCCGACGATGCCGGTGACCAGGCCGAGTTCGGCCGGGACGCCGGAGGCGACGGCCACGCCGACGCAGAGCGGCAGTGCGACCAGGAAGACGACGAGGGAGGCGGCCAGGTCGGCTCGCAGGTGGGCGGGCCGGAATCGGCCGGAGGGGCGGTGGGCGGCGGGCCGAAGGGCGGGACGACGAATCATCAGGTCCTCGGATAGATGGTGCGGACGGTGGGCAGGGGCCCCGTCACAGCGGGAGGAAGAGTCCGGAGTCGGCGCGGTGCGCGAGCACCAGCCCGGTGTGGACCTCGTAGAACCAGCCGTGGAGCCGGACCCGGTGGTCGAGCAGCCGCCGGGCGATGCCCGGGTAGCCGCGCAGCTGGTCCAGCTGCGCGAGGACATGCCGTTGCACCGGCCCGGCGACGGTCGGGTCGAAGACGTCCGTCCCGTCGGCCCGCAGAACGCCGCGGTCGGCGTTGCGCAGCCAGGAGCGGACGGCGGGCGTCACGCTGAGGTCGTCGCCGCGGACCACCGCGCCGACTGCCCCGCAGTGCGAGTGGCCGCACACCACGATGTCGCGCACGCCGAGGACGTCCACGGCGTACTCGATGGTGGCGGTCTCGCCGGCGGCGGTGTCCGTGCGGTACGGCGGGACGATGTTGCCCGCGGTGCGGAGTTCGAAGAGATCGCCGGGGTCTGCTCCGGTGATGAGGGCGGGCACCACCCGGGAGTCCGAGCAGGTGATGAAGAGCGCTTGCGGTGACTGGCCGGTGGCGAGGCCGTCGAGCTCGCGGCCGGCCAGGCCGGCGCGCTGCGGGAAGGCCCGGGCGCGGTCGATCAGCGGGTCCATGAGGGTGTGCCTCCTTCTGCCTCCTCGCCGTGGACGGCGGGGGCGGGCGGTCGGATCGGGCAGAGGGCCGTCGGCGCAGATCGGTGGGCCCTGAGGGCTGAGTCGGGCGCCGGGCACGGGTGACCCGCGCGCCGCTGACCGTCGGTGACCCCCCGGTGACCTGATGCTGCGTCAAGAGTCAGTAAAGCATGGGCATGCGGAAGGCAAAGCCTGTACCTGGGAGGAAATTGTGCTGGTCCGGTTAACATCCTGTTGCCGGCCCGCACTGGTGTGCCGACGGGGGTCGCCCGTGCGAGGGGATGGCCCTGTGGCCGCACATGGCGGATCGCTCCTCTCTTCATGCGGTGCTCGTGGATGCCCGGATGCGGTGACGCTCCGTGTTCGATCTGGTGCACTGCGTCCGTACAGGTGAACGCGCACCGGTGCCGGCCGATTCGTGTTCGATTTCTTGTTCGAATAGCTCTAGGGTGGACGGAGAGGTGGGGGCGCCGGAGATGAGTCAGGGGGTCGTGGAGCTGGGAGGCGACCACCGTTGTTCACGCATCTGCACGTCGCCTCCGGGTACTCGGTCCGCTACGGCGCCTCGATGCCGGACGGGCTGGCCGGGCGCGCGGCCGAGCTCGGCCTCACCGCCCTCGCCCTGACCGACCGCGACACCGTCGCCGGCGCCGTCCGCTTCGCCAAGGCCTGTGCGAAGGCCGGCATCCGGCCGGTCTTCGGCGCCGACCTCGCGGTCGCCCGCGTCCGCCCGGCCGCCCGCGAGGCGCAGCCGTCCGGCCGGCGCAGCCCCGCCCGGGGCGGGGCCTTCGTCGACGAGTCGGCGCCCCGGGTCACCCTGCTGGCCCGTGACGCGGCCGGCTGGGCCGGCCTCTGCGCGCTGATCACCGCCGCCTGGGCCGAGCGGGACCGGGCCGGCGGCGGCCAGCCCGTCGTCCCCTGGACGGCCCTGCGCGAGCACCCGCAGGGGCTGACCGTTCTCCTCGGGCCCGCGTCCGAGCCCGTCCGGGCCCTGGCCGACGGGCGCCCGGACCGCGCCACCGAACTCCTCGCACCGTGGCGGGAGGTCTTCGGCCCGCACCTGCGCCTGGAGGCCGTCCACCACCGCCGCACCGGCACCGGAGCGGGCTCGTTGCGGCTGGCCGCGCGCACCGTCGGCCTCGCCCGCGAACTGGACGTCCTCGCGGTGCTCACCAACGCCGTCCGCTACACCGACCGCGAGCAGGCACCGGTCGCCGACGTCCTGGACTCCGCCCGCCTGCTCATGCCGATCCAGCCCGGCCGCACCTGCAACGGCGAGCGCTCCCTGAAGGGCGCCGCCGAGATGGCGGAGCTCGCCGAGGAGGTCGTACGGGCGGCCGGCCAGGGCGAGGGCGCGGCGGCGCACCTGCTCGCGGCAACCGCCCGCACCGCCGGTGACTGCCGCCTCGACCCCGAGTCCGACCTCGGGATCGGGCGGGTGCACTTCCCCGAGGAGCACGTCATCGGCGCCGCCCCCGGCACCTCGGCGCGCACCCTGCGCGAGCGCTGCGAGGCGGCGATGGTCCGCCACGGCTACGACCGCTCCGCCACGATGCGCCGCAGGCTGGAGGAGGAACTGCGGGTCATCTCCACGCTGGGCTGGCCGACGTACTTCCTGACCGTCGCCCAGGTCGTCGACGACGTCAAGGAGATGGGCATCCGGGTGCAGGCCCGGGGCTCCGGCGCCGGCTCCCTGGTGGTGCACCTGCTCGGCGTCTCCTTCGCCAACCCGCTCGACCACGAGCTGGTCTTCGAGCGGTTCCTCAACCTCAGGAGGAATTCCCTCCCGGACATCGACATCGACGTGGAGTCCGCCCGCCGCCTCGACGTCTACCGCCGGATCATGCAGCGCTTCGGCACCGACCGGGTCTGCACCCTCTCCATGCCCGAGACCTACCGGGTCCGCTGGGCGATCCGCGACGCCGGCACCGCGCTGGGCCTGCCCCCCGACGAGGTCGGGCGCCTCGCCAAGGCCTTCCCCCACATCACCGCCCGCTCGGTGAGGACCGCGATGCGCGAACTGCCGGAACTGCGCCAGGTCGCCGGGCAGGCCCACCGCTACGGCCCCCTCTGGGACCTGGTGGAGGGCCTCGACGCGCTCCCGCGCGGCACCGCCATGCACCCCTGCGGCGTCATCCTCTCCGACGACACCCTGCTGCGCCGCACACCGGTCGTCCCCACCGCCACCGAGGGCTTCCCCGCCACCCAGTTCGACAAGGAGGACGTCGAGCGCGACGGCCTCGGCCTCCTCAAGCTCGACGTCCTCGGCGTCCGGATGCAGTCCTCGATGGCGTACGCGGTGCAGGAGATCGAACGCACCACCGGGCGGCGGATCGACCTCGACGACCGGGCCCACGTCCCGCTCACCGACCCGGCCGCCTACGAGCTGTTGTGCGAGGGCGAGAGCCTCGGGGTCTTCCAGTTGGAGTCCCCCGGCCAGAAGGACCTGCTCGGCCGCCTCCAGCCGTCCACGTTCGCCGACCTGGTCGCCGAGATCTCGCTGTTCCGCCCGGGCCCGGTGCAGGCCGACATGATCCGGCCCTTCCTCCTCGGCCGGCACGGCGAGAAGCCCGTCACCTACCCGCACCCCGACCTGGAGCCGTGGCTGCGCTCCTCCTACGGCGTGATCATCTTCAACGAGCAGGTCGCCGGAGTGTTCGCCACGATGACCCGCACCGACCTCGCGATGGGGGAGGAGGCCCGCCGGGCCCTGTCCAGGGCCGAGCGGATGCCCGCGCTGGAGGCCTGGTACCGCGAGCGCGCCGCAGCCGCCGGCTACCACCCGGACGTCGTCGACCAGGTCTGGAAGATGCTCAGGAACATGGGCGCCTACGGCTTCGCCCGCGCGCACGCCGTCGCCTTCGCCCTGCCCACCCTCCAGTCCGCCTGGCTGAAGGCGCACTACCCGGCGCCGTTCTACGCGGGCCTGCTGGAGCACGACCCCGGCATGTACCCCAAGCGGCTCGTCCTCGCCGACGCCCGCCGCCGCGGCGTGCCGATCCTGCCCGTCGACGTCCAGCACTCCGGCACCGACTACCGTACCGAACGGCTCCCCGACGGACGGCTCGGCCTGCGGATCTCGCTGGCCGACGTCCACGGCATCACCGACGACCAGGCCGCCCGGATCGCCGCCGGCCGCCCCTACACCGACGTCGCCGACTTCTGGGCCCGCGCCCGCCCCACCCAGCCGGTCGCCGACCGCCTGGTGCGCATCGGCGCCCTCGACGCCCTCGCCCCCGGCGCCCACCGCCGCGAACTCCTGCTGCAGGTCGACGAACTCCACCGGCAGCACCGCACCACCGCCATCCCCGACCAGCTCGTCCTCGCGGCGCCCGCACCGCCCGAGCCCGGGGCGAGCGGCCTGCCCGTGATGACGACGGCCGAGGAGACGCAGGCCGAACTGGAAGTCATCGGCATGGACGCCAGCCGCCACCTCATGCAGCCCTTCCACCCGCTGCTCGCCGAACTCGGCGTCACCCCCTCGCACCGGCTGAAGGACTGTCCGGCGGGGGAGGCGGTGCTGGTGGCCGGAGCGAAGGTCGCCATCCAGACCCCGCCGATGCGCTCCGGGCGCCGCACCATCTTCGTCTCCCTGGACGACGGATCCGAGGGCGGACAGGTCGACCTCACCTACTTCGACGACACCCACGAACAGGCCGCCCACAACCTCTTCCACCACTTCCTGCTGCTGGCCCGCGGCACGATCTCGCGCCGCGGCAGGTCCGTGACGGTCATCGGGGTCTGCGCGTGGAACTTGCAGGACGTCGCCGACGCCCACGCCGCCGGCGGCACCGCCGCGGTGCGCGCCCTGCTGGCCGCCGGCCCGCAGCCGCAGGCCGCCCACGACGAGCCGGACGCGACCGCCGGACGCCGCGCCCCCGGCCCGGGGGCCGGGCGGCTGTGGCACGCGAGCCAGGGGAGCGCCGGATGACCCGCGACCGGGCGATCCTCCACCTGCACTTCACCCGGCCCTCGTTCGAGGTGTACGCGCAGTTGTTCACCGCGCTCGCCGACGTCTCACCCGTCGCGCAGGCCCTGCCGCCGGAGGGCGCGCTGATGGACGTCACCGGCGCGCTCGGCTACTTCGACCGCACCCCGGCCGGCCTCGCCGACCTGCTGCAGACCCGGCTGCTCGCCCGCTACGGCCTCACCGTGGCGATCGGCGGCGGCCCCAACCGCATGCTCGCCACCATGGCCGCCGAGACCTGCGCCCCGGGCGAGGTCCGCATCCTCGACGCCGGCCCGGAGGCGACCGGCCGGTTCCTGCGCGGCCGCCCCGTCGAGGCGCTGCCGGGCGTCGGCCCGGTGCTCGCCCGCAGCCTGCGCCGGTACGGCATCGAGAGCGTCGGAGACCTCGCCGGCCTGCCGCTCGCCACCCTCCAGCGGATCGCGGGCGGCAGCACCGGCCGGCTCCTGCACCAGCGCGCCCAGGGCATCGACCCGCGCGGCGTCACGGTCGCCGGCCCGCCGACGAGCATCGCCGCCAGCCGCCGCTTCGACCGCGACGTCCTCGACCCCGACGAGGTCCGCCAGGCGCTCCTCGGGCTCGCCGTTGACCTCGGCGCCCGCCTGCGCACCGGCCACAAGACCGCCCGCACCGTGGAGCTGCAGATCACCTACGCCGACCGCAGCACCACCACCCGCTCCCGGACCCTGCGGGAGGCGACCGCCCACACCCCGCTCCTCCAGGAGACCCTGTACGCCCTGTTCGGGGCACTCGGCCTCCAGCGCGCCCGGATCCGCGCCGTCACCGCCCGCGTCAACGGCCTCGCCGCGGCCGAGCACGGCTTCGTCCAGCTCACCCTCGACACGGCCACCGAGAACAACCGGACGCTGGAGCCCGTCATCGACCGCGCCAACCACCGCTGGGGCACCGGCACCGTCCACCCCGCCGCCCTCACCAACCCGAAGCTCCGGGCCACCCGGCCGCCGTCACTCCCGGAAGCGGGTATCCGGCGGCTGGGCGGGTAGGTGCCGAGTGGCGGCTGCGAACCGGCGGGGCCTCTCATCACCGTCCCGGGCCTCTGCACAGACGGTCCGGGACAGTCGGACCGTGCCGTGACGCCTTGACGCAGGTGCGGACGGCCAGCGCCGCCACGACCCTGCCGACCAGGTCCGCCTTCTCCGCCTTCTCGGCCTCCCAGGCCTTCGCGCCCTCAGCGCCTCGGCCGTCACTCCGGGCGATTGGCCGGGCGGATCCGGGGCAGCCGTTCCGGCGGACAGCTGCTGCGGCACGGAGAGGCACGTGATGACGGACGGGCGGGAACAGGCGGTACGGGCCGGGGCGGAGCCTCAACAGCCGGGACGCCGTGATCTGGACGCGGCCCTGCGCAGGGCCGCTCTGGAGCTGCGGGGCCGGGCCGTGGACGTGGTCTGCGGACTGCGCCCGCGCACCGTCCTGGCACTGGGCGCGCTGGGCCTCGGGCTGACGGCGGCCGGGCTCCGGACTTCGGCGGCCGCCGTGTTCTGGGCATTCACCGGCTGCTGGGCCCTGCTGTCCGCAGCGGCCTTCGCCGTGATCCGCGGCTGCGCCGACGACGACCGGAGCAGCCGGTGAGCGCCACAACCGGTGAGCCGGATCGCAGGGTCACCGCAGCGAACCGTCGCCTGGGGTCGCGGCCCGCCGGCCCGCCCTTGCGGCGGCCTGTCCGGGCGATCGCCCCGGAACGGGGACGGCGACGCCCCGCGTGGCGCCGGGCCCGGCGGCAGACGACGAATGGTAGGCAGAAGGCATGACGCTCTCCCACCCCGCCGAGCGCAGTGACGGCGCGCGCGGCCGCTTCGAGCGGCTGGCCGAAGCCGCCTCCAATCTCACCAGCTCACCGGCGTTCTCCGTGTTCTGCGTCCTGTTGGTGGCGGCGTTCGTCGCGGCTCACGCGGCCGGTCTCTCGACGGAGTGGCAGATCCTCGTGGGCGACACCATGACCGCGGTCACGCTGCTCCTCCTGGCGCTGCTCAAGAACGCCGAGCGCCGTGCGGAGCACGCCCTCCAACGCAAACTCGACGCGATCGCCGGAGCCCTCCTCGAACAGCACGAGGGCCACGGGGGCGAAGCCCAGGAAGCGCTCCGGAAGGCGATCCGCCTGGAGGAAAGGCTCTGACACACCCGCGCCTGCATCCGCGCCCGGGCCGCGCTCCGTTCCGCCCTGAGCCGCCCGCCGGCTGAGCCGCGACGCCTGACTCCCCGCAGTCCTGCCGCGCCTGCCCGACGGAGAAGGCGGAACAGCCTGGTCCAGGCAGGGGCGCAGGGTATCGTCTCCGACCGGCACGAGATGTGACGGCTCGTCGTCGGCAGTCACCGCGCGGCGGCGACAGCCCGTGGCCTTCGCGGCGGCCCGGGCACCGGCGTCGTACGAGCCCCCACTCCACCGGGAGAGACGAGGGAGCTGCGATGCGCGTGGCACTGTTCATCACCTGCGTCAACGACGCCGTCCATCCGGGTACCGGCCGGGCCGTCGTGGCGTTGCTGGAGCGCCTGGGTGTGGAGGTGGACTTCCCGGCGGGGCAGACGTGTTGCGGGCAGCCCCAGTTCAACACCGGGTACCGGCGGGAGACGGAGCCGTTGGTCCGCCGGATGGGGCGGGCGTTCGCCGGCTACGACTACGTCGTGACGCCGTCGGGCTCGTGTGCGGCGATGGTCCGCGACAACTATCCGCGGATCGGCGCGAAGGCGGCGGCGGAGGGCCGAGGTGGTGAACTCGGCGACGTGGCGGCCTCGCTGGTCCCGCGCGTGTACGAGCTGACGGAGTTCCTGGTGGACGTGCTGGGCGTGGTGGATGTCGGCGCGTACTTCCCGCACACCGTCACCTACCACCCGTCCTGCCACGGCCTGCGGATGCTGGGGTTGGGGGACCGGCCGCGCCGCCTGCTGGAGGCGGTGAAGGGCCTGGAGTTGCGGGAGCTGCCGGGGGCGGAGGAGTGCTGCGGCTTCGGCGGCACCTTCGCGGTGAAGAACCCCGACGTCTCCGCCGCGATGGGCGCCGACAAGGTCCGCCATGCGGTCGCCACCGGCGCCGAAGTGCTCTGCGGCGCCGACAACTCCTGCCTCCTGCACATCGACGGCACGCTGCGCCGCCAGGGGGCTGCGATGCGGGCGGTGCATCTGGCCGAGATCCTGGCCTCGACTGAGACGGAGACCCTCGTATGAGCGGCACCTACCTGGGCATGCCGGCCTTCCCGAAGGCCGCGAAAACCTCCACCCAGAACACGCAGCTGCGCGCCAACCTCACCCGCGCCACCCGCACCATCCGCGACAAACGCGCCACCGCCGTCACCGAACTCGACGACTGGGCCCAACTGCGGTCAGCCGGCAAGGACATCAAGGACCGCACGCTGCGCCATCTCGACCGCTACCTGCTGCAGGCGGAGGAGGCGGTGACGGCGGCCGGGGGAGTGGTGCACTGGGCGGCGGACGCGGCGGAGGCGAACCGGATCGTCGCCGACCTCGTGCACGCGAAGGGCGAGCGGGAGGTGGTCAAGGTCAAGTCGATGGCCACGCAGGAGATCGGCCTGAACGAGGCGCTGGCCGCCGAGGGCATCACCGCCTACGAGACCGACCTGGCCGAGCTGATCGTGCAGCTCGGCGACGACCTGCCCTCGCACATCCTCGTGCCCGCGATCCACAAGAACCGCAGCGAGATCCGGGACATCTTCGCCGGGGCGATGGGCCGCTGGGGCCGCCCGGCCCCCGAGGGGCTGACGGACCGCCCGGCCGACCTGGCGGAGGCCGCCCGCCTGCACCTGCGGGAGAAGTTCCTGCGCGCGAAGGTCGCCGTCTCCGGCGCGAACTTCCTGGTCGCGGAGACCGGCACCCTGGTCGTCGTCGAGTCGGAGGGCAACGGCCGGATGTGCCTGACCCTGCCGGAGACGCTGATCTCGGTGGTCGGGATCGAGAAGGTCGTCCCGACCTGGCGCGACCTGGAGGTGTTCCTCCAGCTCCTGCCGCGCTCCTCCACCGCCGAGCGGATGAACCCCTACACCTCCACCTGGACGGGAACCACCGACGGCGACGGTCCGCAGGAGTTCCACCTCGTCCTGCTCGACAACGGCCGCACCGACACCCTCGCCGACGAGGTCGGCCGCCAGGCCCTGCGCTGCATCCGCTGCTCGGCGTGCCTGAACGTCTGCCCGGTCTACGAGCGGGCCGGCGGCCACGCCTACGGCTCCCCGTACCCGGGCCCGATCGGCGCCATCCTCACCCCCCAACTGCGCGGCCTGCAGAGCGAGGTGGACGCCTCGCTGCCGTTCGCCTCCACCCTGTGCGGGGCCTGCTACGAGGTGTGCCCGGTCGCCATCGACATCCCCGAAGTCCTCGTCCACCTGCGCGAACAGGTCGTCGAATCCGGAGGGCACCGCGTCGAGCGGGCCGCGATGAAGGCGGCGACCTGGCTGCTGGACCACCCCGCCGCGCTCACCGCAGCCGAACGCCTGGCGGCGAAGAGCCGTGCCCTGCACCCCAGGCGACTGCCGATCGGCCCCGCCAAGGCCTGGACCGACACCCGCGACCTGCCCGAGATGCCCGCCGAACCCTTCCGCGACTGGTGGGCGAAGAACCGCGACCGCAAGGACGGCCCCCGATGAGCACCTCCCGCGACACCGTCCTCGCCCGCATCCGCCACGCCCTCACCGACATCCCCACCGACGAGCAACCCGCCGACCACCCCGTCCGACGCGACTACCTCCACACCCACACCCCCGACGACCCCCAGGCCCTCCTGGACCTCCTCGCCGAGAACCTCACCGACTACCGCGCCCTCGTCCACCGCACCACCCCCGACGCCCTGCCCGCCCTCCTCGCCCGTCTGCTCACCGACCGAGGCACCCGCACCCTCGTCGTCCCCGCCGGCCTCCCGCAGGACTGGCTCACCGAGACCACCGCCGGTCAACTGCCCGACGACGGCACCCTGACCGCCCGCCGACTCGACGACACCGACAGCGTGATCACCGGCTGCGCCCTCGCCATCGCCGAGACCGGCACCCTCGTCCTCGACGCCGGCCCGGGCCAGGGCCGGCGCCTGCTCACCCTCGTCCCCGACCACCACATCTGCGTCGTGCTGGCCGGCCAGGTGGTCGCCTCCGTCCCGCAGGCGCTCCCGCTGCTCGACCCGGCCCGCCCGCAGACCTGGATCTCCGGCCCCTCCGCCACCAGCGACATCGAACTCGACCGCGTGGAGGGAGTCCACGGACCTCGCACCCTGGAGGTCGTGATCGTCCAGTAGGCAGGACGGACCACGCGCCCGGGTAGCGCCGGCCCCCGCAGACGTCGGCGAAGCGCGATCGTAGCCAGGACGCACGGGTCGCGGGCCGGGTACGGGGTAGACGGTCGATCGGCCGGCGCGCGCCGGAGGGGAGCGTCCGAAGGAGGACCGGCGTGGCCGGATCGACTGGCGGGAACGGGGAGCCCGTGGAGCCGTCCTGGCCGGACCTGGAGGGCTGGCTGTGGGCCCCCGGCCCCGGCCCCGGCCGTGCCGCGCGGCACGGGGACGGGCTCGCAGTGGTGGAGCTGGTCGGGGGCCCGCTGGACGGCGCTTTCGTGGAGGCCTCGCTGCTGACCGCTGACGAGCGCGCGCAGGGTCTGGCCCTGTCGTGCGCGGGGTGCCGGTATCCCGGCGGACGATCCCTGTACGACCCCGTCCGCGGCCGGCCCGAGGTGCTGCGCTGGATCGGCGACATCCCCTGACGAGGGGCGGGTGCCACTGCCGCTCGGCCACCAGGACGGTGGCACCGCCCCTATCCGCGCGAGCTCCTCCTCTCCGCCAAGACCCGGGCTGCCCACCACGCGGCCAGTCGTTCGGCAGGCGGCGACGGTGACTTCGGACGGTCGGCCGTCGGCGGAGCGCCCGCAGGTGGTGCAGCCGTCGGTGGTGCAGCGGGGCTGCTCCACGCGTGCGCCTGCATGATCAGGCGCTGGAGGGGGCAGGAGCGATCGCTTCGTCGGGGCATGAACCCCCTCTACCCCCATTTCGCGACGGGAGCCGCATCCTGCGGGTTCGCCCGTCCGCAGGCCGGGATCGGTGGCCGGGGTCGGTGGCCGGGATCGGTCGGGGTGAGTGCCGGGGTCAGCGGTCGGAGTCGACGTGCTTGTGCTCGGCGCGGTGCAGGAGCAGTTGGGGCAGCAGGACCCAGGTGGTGGCGAACCAGGCCAGTACGGATCCGCTGAGAATCCAGGCGAGGGTGGGGTTGCCGGTCGCCGTGCGCAGGAGCAGCAGGAGCGCGGCGCCGATGGTCAGTGCGAGGAGCGCGAGGCCGGTGCTGATCAGTGTGGCGGCGGTGCGGTTGAGCTGCGGTTTGAGGTTGTGGCCGGCGAGATAGCGGCGGAAGGCCACCGGTGCGATGAGGGCGCCGGTGGCGCAGGCACCCAGGACGACGGTGACCGTGTAGAGGGTCTTGTCGAAGCTCTGCAGCGTGGCGAAACGGGGGGTGAAGGCGACGCTGAGGAGGAAACCGAAGAGGATCTGTGCGCCGGTCTGGGTGACGCGGACCTCCTGCAGGGTCTCGTTCCACAGCCGGTCCGCCCGTTCCTGAACGGTTTCGTCCCGTCCCGGGCCGCCGGCGTTGTCCGGCGGGTCGGCCGGGCGGGAACTGCCGTTCATCTCTGGCCTTTCGGGGTGCGGGGGCGGGACTCACCGGCGGGTGCCCGGTGACTGGTCCGCCGGCGGGGCGCCTGCCCCGCCGGGCCGGGAAGATTCCTACGAATATGCAGACCGGGGCGGGGCAGCCGCTTCTCCGACACTCACTGCGGAGGTTTCGATGGTTCCCCTTCTTCTGGTCCTGCTCCTTGCGCTGCTCCTGTTCGGTGCGGGTTTCGCACTCAAGATCCTCTGGTGGGTCGCGATCATCGTGCTGGTGGTCTGGCTGGTGGGCTTCGTGGCCCGCGGTACGCACTCCTCGGGCAGCCGCAACCGCTGGTACCGCTGGTAGTACGCGGCCGGCGGATCCCGGTCCCGGGGCGGGGCGCACGCGAACAGCGTGCGCCCCGCGTCCGCTACTCCGGGGTGCGGCCGGCACCGGCCCGCACCGGGCGCCGCGTGCCGGCCGGGTTGCCGGCCGGGTTTCCGACGGCGCGGTGGCGGCGGTGCGCAGGCGGTTTCAGCAGGCGGTCCTCCAGGCGGCCGAGTGCCAGTACGGCGATCAGGCAGCCGACGGGCAGGAGCAGCGCGATGAGGATCCCTGTCGGGCCGCCCATCAGGCTGCCGTCCGTGCGGTGTCGCGCAGGGTTGTTCCGAGGTCGGCCATCTGCCCTCCGGGGCAAGGGTGTTCTTCCTGGCGTTCCGGGCCCGCTCCGCCTGCCCCGAGAAATCGTTCGCATGCCCGGCTCACGCCGTCGCGCACTCCCGACCCCGACTCCCGACTGCCGTCGTCGTCCGTCGCCGTCCGTCGCCGTCCGCCCGGGAGCCGGCCCGGCCGCCGCCGGCGGGGCAGCGCGCCGCCGGGGCTCACGGCCCGCCGAGCCGCCCGAGCAGGGAGCGGGTGCCGACCGGCAGGTCTCGCACCCGCACGCCGGTCGCGTGGTGCACCGCGTTGGTGACCGCCGCGGCCGTGCCGACGATGCCGATCTCGCCGATGCCCTTCGAGCCCATCGGGCTGACGTGCCGGTCCTCCTCCTCGATCCAGTACGCCTGCACGTCCGGTACGTCGGCGTTCACCGCGACGTGGTACGAGGCGAGGTCCCGCTCCGCGTGGTCGCCGAACCGGGCGTCCATCGTGGACTCCTCCAGCAGCGCCATGGACGCGCCCATCACCATGCCGCCGACCAGCTGCGACCGGGCCGTGCGCGGGTTCAGGATCCGCCCGGCCGCGAACACGCCGAGCAGCCGCCGCAGCCGTACCTCGCCGGTGTCCCGGTCGACCTGCACCTCCGCGAACTGCGCGCCGAACGCGTGCCGCGCGTACTCCGAGCCCCGCCCGACGAGCTCCTGGGTGTCGGCGCTCGCCGACAGGCCCTCCGCGGGCACCGGGCCACCGTCCGCGAGGCGCCGCGCCAGCCCGGACGCCGCCGCGTGGACCGCCCACCCCCAGGACGAAGTACCGCTGGAGCCGCCCGCCACGCCGCCGCGCGGCAGGTCGCTGCGCCCGATCTCCGCCCGGACGCGGTCCACGGGCACGGCCAGCACCTCGGCGGCGATGACCGCGAGCACCGTCCGGGCGCCCGTCCCGATGTCGGTGGCGTTGACCCGCACCACGAAGGTGCCGTCGGCCTCCGCCCGCACCTCGGCTGCGGCCGGGCCGATCAGGACGGGGTAGGTGGACGCCGCCACGCCCGTACCGACCAGCAGCCGGCCCTCGGCGTGCCCCGTCGGGCCGCGCCGCTCCCAGCCGAAGCGGCGGGCCCCCTCCCGCAGGCACTCCGTCAGGTGCCGGCTGGAGAAGGGCCGGCCGCTGTCGGGTTCGGTGTCGGGCTCGTTGCGCAGCCGCAGCTCCACCGGGTCGACACCGCAGGCCACCGCCAGTTCGTCCATCGCGGATTCCAGCGCGAACATGCCCGGAGCCTCGCCCGGGGCCCGCATCCAGGACGGCGTCGGCACGTCCTGGCGCACCACCCGGTGGGTGGTCCGCGACGCGGGGGAGCGGTACATCACCCGGGCCGGCACCGCGGCCTGTTCCACGAACTCCCTGAGCGTCGAGGACCGGGTCAGGATCTCCTGGGCCAGCCCCTCGATCCGCCCGTCCCGGCGCGCCGCCAGCCGTACCCGCTGCACGGTCGGCGCGCGGTGGCCCACCACGGCGGCGAGCTGTGCGCGCGGCAGGGCGAGCCGCACCGGCCGGCCCACCGCCCGGGCCGCCATCGCGGCCAGCACCACGTGCGGCCGGGGCGTGCCCTTGCAGCCGAAACCGCCGCCGACGTGCTCGCTCACCGCCAGCACCTGCCCGGTCTCCAGCCCGAACAGCGCGGCCAGCGTCCGCCGCACCTCCCCGGTGCCCTGGCTGGAGTCGTACACGGTCAGCCGTCCGTCCTCCCACCAGGCGGTCGCGGCGTGCGGCTCCATGGGGTGGTTGTGCAGCGGCGGGATCCGGTAGGTCGCGTCGATCCGCACCTCGGCGGCGTCCCAGGCGGCGTCCAGGTCGCCCCGGACCCGGTCGGCCGGGTGCCCGCCGTTGGCCTGCTCGGGGGCGTAGATGCCGGGGTGGTCCTCGACCAGCACGACGTCGTGGGGCTCCGCCGCGTACGTCACCCGCACCTCGGCGGCCGCCTGTTCGGCCGCCTCCAGGGTCTCGGCGACGGCCAGTGCCACGTACTGCCCGCGGTGCGCGACGCGGGCCGACTGCAGGACCGCCAGCGTGGGGTCGTCGGCCTTCGCGAGGCGCGGGGCGTCCAGGTGGGTGAGCACCGCCAGCACGTGACGGCCGGCGAGGGCCGCCGAGGTGTCGATCGCGGTGACCGAGCCCCGCGCCACGGTGGCGGGCACCGGGCTGGCGTACAGGCAGCCGGGCGGGCGCCGGTCGTCGGCGTAGCGGGCCGTGCCGGTGACCTTCTCCCGGCCCTCCAGACGTTCGTGGCCGTTCATCGGTCCGCTCCCTTCGCGGCGAGGTCGCACAGCAGGCGCACGGCCAGGCCGCGGGCCAGCGGCACCTTGTACGCGTTGTCGCGCAGCGGCCGGGCGTCGGCGAGCTCCGCCTCCAGCGCGGCCGTGAACGACGCCTCGTCCGCAGGCCCGCCGACGAGCCGCTGTTCGGCCGTCCAGGCGCGCCACGGCTTCGGTGCGACCCCGCCGAGGGCGAGCCTCACGTGCGCCACCCGGCCGGCCCGCACCGCGAGGACGCCCGCGGCCGAGGCGAGCGCGAAGGCGTACGAGGCACGGTCTCGGACCTTCCGGTAGGCGCACCGCGCGCCGGGCGCCGGAGGCGGGAGGGTGACGGCGGCGATCAGCTCGCCGGGCAGCAGCCGGTGCTCCTCGTGCGGCCGGTCGCCGGGCAGCCGGTACAGGTCGGTGACCGGCAGGGTACGGGCGCCGTCGGGGCCGAGCAGCTCCACGACGGCGTCGAGCGCCGCGAGCGCGACCGCGAGGTCCGAGGGGTGGGTGGTGACGCAGTGCTCGGAGGCACCCAGCACCGCGAGGTCGCGGTGCACGCCCTCGCGGGCGGGGCAGCCGGTGCCGGGGCTGCGCCGGTTGCACGGCTTGGCGGTGTCCTGGAAGTACAGGCAGCGGGTGCGCTGCAACAGGTTGCCGCCGGTCGTCGCCCGGTTGCGAAGCTGCCCGGACGCGCCGGCGAGCAGCGCCTGCGACAGCACCGGGTACGCCGCGCGCACCCGTGGGTCGGCCGCCAGGTCGGCGTTGGGCACCAGGGCGCCGATCCGCAGGCCGCCGTCCTCGGTGGGCGTGACGCCGCCGAGCGGCAGCCGGCCCAGGTCGACGAGCAGCCGGGGCCGCTCGACGCCCAGTTTCATCAGGTCGACCAGGTTGGTGCCGCCGGCCAGGTAGCGGGCTTCGGGCGCGCCGGCGAGCAGCTGCACGGCCTCCGCCGGGTCGGTGGGCCGCAGGTAGGCGAACTCCCTCATCCGGCCGTCTCCAGGATGGCCCGCACGATGTGCGGGTAGGCGCCGCACCGGCAGATGTTGCCACTCATCCGCTCCCGTACCGCGGACTCCTCCAGGACCTCGCCGTCGGCCCGCGCCTCGGCGAGCAGCCCCACGGCGGAGCAGAGCTGCCCGGGGGTGCAGAACCCGCACTGGAAGGCGTCGTGGTCGAGGAACGCCTGCTGCACCGGGTGCAGGCCGCCGGCGGTCGCGAGGCCCTCGACCGTGGTCACCGCCGAGCCGTCCGCCGTGACGGCGAGCACCAGGCAGCTGTTCACGCGCCGGCCGTCCAGGAGCACCGTGCACGCTCCGCACTGCCCGTGGTTGCAGCCCTTCTTGGCGCCGGTCAGCCCCAGCTCCTCGCGCAGCACGTCCAGCAGGGTGCACCGGTTGTCGAGCCGGAGGTCGTGGCGTTCGCCGTTCACCTCCAGGGTGACACCGGTCTCGGTGGTGGTGATCACGCGCGCCCCTTCGTCGCCGGTTCGGGCCGCGGACCGCCACCCGGGGCACCCGTCCCACCCCGCCCCCGCCCGCACACCTCTGCGGGCCGCCGACCACCGGTTCGCCCTAACGGCGTCCACGGCGTCCACGGCGCCTGCGGTGCCGACCGGGCGGACCGGATCGGTGGCCGGCCGAGCTGCCGACCCGCCGCCGCCGGGGTTCAGTCAGCGTCATCCCCGGCAGCGGCCCCGGCTTCCCCGGCCGGGGCCGTGGACCACTTGAGTTCGATCTCCAGCTCGATCTGCCCGTCCCCGACCTCCACCTCGACCTCGCTGCGCAGCTCGTCGGGGATGTGCAGGGTCAGCTTGCCGGGGCCGAGTTCGAGTTCGGCGCGGCCACCGTGTCTCAGCGCGGCCGCGAGTGCCGCGAGCTGATCGGCGGCCTCAAGGCGGGTCAACGTACGCTTCTGCTCGAATTCGAGGTCCTTCACGGATGTCTCCGATCCGGTGGGAACCGGTAGAAAATGGTGGGTATCGCCCATTGTGCTGCCGTGCGACGCGGGAGGCATCCTCCCGGCCGGGGCCCGCGGTCCGGTCCGTGCACGGCCGGGGGCCGGAGGGGGCCGCACGGGCTCCGGGACGGACGGGCTAGCGTGCTGTGTTGACGACCCCGGACACCGACAGCCCAGGAGGGCCCATGGCAGAGCAACCGGTACGCAGGCCCCGCAAGCCGCACACCGCGCACGTCGTCCGCACGGAGCGGCTGACCCCGCACATGCAGCGGGTGGTCCTCGGCGGGGAGGGGCTCGCCGCGTTCACGGCGGGCACCTCGACCGACCACTACGTGAAGCTGCTGTTCCCGGCCGAGGGCGTGAGCTACCCGGAGCCCTTCGACCTGGAGCAGATCCGCGAGGAGTTCCCGCGCGCGCAGTGGCCGGTGACCCGGACGTACACGGTGCGCAGCTGGGACGCCGTCCTGCGCGAACTGGCACTCGACTTCGTGGTCCACGGCGACGAAGGCCTCGCCGGCCCGTGGGCCGTGCGCGCCCGGCCCGGTGACGTCGTCCGGTTCAACGGCCCCGGTGGCGGCTACGCGCCCGACACCGGCGCCGACTGGCACCTGCTGGCCGGCGACGAGAGCGCCCTGCCCGCGATCGCGGCGGCCCTGGAGTCGCTGCCGTCCGGCGCCGAGGTGCGCGCGTTCATCGAGGTCACCGGCCCCGAGGAGGAGCAGAAGTTCAGCTCCGACGTGGACGTCGTGTGGCTGCACCGCGGCGGGCGGCCGGTCGGCGAGCTGCTGGTCGAGGCCGTGCGCGGGCTGGAGTTCCCGCCGGGCCGGGTGCACGCCTTCGTCCACGGCGAGGCGGGTTTCGTCAAGGAGCTGCGCGCGCTGCTGCGGGTGGAGCGCCAGATCCCGCGCGAGGACCTGTCGATCTCCGGCTACTGGCGGCTCGGCCACAACGAGGACGGCTGGCAGGCCTCCAAGCGGGAGTGGAACGCCGAGGTCGAGGCGGAGCAGGAGAACACCACCGCCTGACGGCCACCGGACGGGCCACGAGCCCGGGGCACCCCTGCGGGGCAGTCGGACGAGCGCCGGCCCGGACCGCCCCCAGCGGTCCGGGCCGGCCCGGTTCCTGCTCGTGTCCGCGCTGCCGGGCCCCCTCAGCCCCGGTGGCGCCCGGGGCCGGCGGGCCGGCCGTCGGCGGCGGCTACGGCGTCACCACGGCGCCGCCGAAGGTCACGACGAGGTGGCCGTCCGCAGCGAACGACCACTTCAGGGCGCCGGTGTACGAGGAGCACCGGGACCCGTTCGTCCCGGCCCAGAACTGGTTCGAGCTGTCCGCGTCACCGACGGTCTTGTCGTTCGACCCGCTGCCGCTGCGGCACGACGTGTTGTTCCGGTAGACCGACGTGCCCTTGTCGAACGAGAAGTTGCGTTCGGCGTTGTCGATGCTGACGTTGTTCGACACCGTCATCGTGCCGGGGTTGCTGTTGTAGGTGAACCCGTGGTGGCCGTTGTTGTAGGCGATGCTGCGCCGGACGACGTGGTTGACCGGGATGTCCTCGCCGCCGAGCTTGTAGCCGTTGCGGTCGCCGTTGGCGTTCACGGTGCCGTTGCTGAGGGTGCCGTTGTTGTAGGAGAGGGAGTCCTCGATGGTGACCGGGCCGATCGGACCGGTGTCGGTCTTGGTGTAGAGGTCCCAGCCGTCGTCGATGTTGTTGTGCGAGACCGTGTAGCGGAAGACGTTCCCGGTGCCGACGGTGAGCTTCGCGGCGAAGCCGTCGGCGTTCTCGCCGGTGGCGTCGGCGTTGTCGTGCGACTCCGAGCTCAGGACGAGGTTGTTGGCCGGCCACTGGCTGCTGGGGGTGCTGGAGGAGACCCGCGAGATCTGCAGCCCCGAGTCGCGGTTGAACCGCGTCACCGTGCGCTCGATGACGTTGTTGCTGCCGCTGACGAAGATCCCGTTGTCGCCGGCGCGCTCGACGACGATGCCGTTGATGCGCCAGTACGACCCGTTCAGGGCGAGTCCGCGGTTGGCCGGGTCCTCGGCCTGCGCCGCGAAGTTGAGCACCGGGGTCTCGCCGGGGTAGGCGGACAGCGTGGTGCGGGCGCTGGACGTGCCGTTCTTGCCGTCCGGGATGGTGACCGTCTGCGCGTAGGAGTACGTCCCGCCGCGCAGGTAGATCGTCCCGCCGGGGGTGACGCGGCTGATCGCCGAGGTGAGCGTGGTCGGGGCGGACTGCGTTCCGGCCGCGCCGTCGCTGCCGCCCGGCGCCACGTACAGTGCGCTGCCGGTGGGCGGCGGCGTGGTGGTGTCCGCCACCTCGACGTCGAGGTAGTCGATGTTGGGCAGGCCGGCGGCGGTGGTCGGGGTGAACCGGACGGTGTTGCTGCCCGCGTTCACCGGCACCGTGAGCGTCTTCGTCACCCACGTCGCCCAGGCGCCGGTGCTCTCGAACGACACCGCCGAGGCCGCCGATCCGTTCACGGTGAGGGTTGCGGGCCGCGCGGTGGTGGTGCCGTTGCCGAAGCGGACCTTCAGCGTCGCGGTGCCCGCGGCCGGGGCGTTCACGGTGAACTGCACGACGCCGCCGACCGCGTTGGTGCCGTTGCAGAACCCGCTGCCGGAGTAGCCGGCCCAGTCGGAGTCGACCGTCCCGGCGCAGGTGGCCGGGGAGCTCTCGGCCTCGTAGCGGGTGGTGGTCGCGGCCTGCGCCGTGCCGGACATCGTGACGAGTGCGCCGGCCACGAGGACTGCGGACGCGATGACTGCCCTGAGTTGCATCGATCTTCTCCAGATGGGTGGGTTCGTCCGACCGGGGTGGTCGGCGGAACGAGCGGTGGGGGAGCTGCACGGTGGGGATGGCGGATCCGTCCCCGCAGCCCGTGCGGGAGTGCCGCACGGCGCGTGGGGGGAGCGGCGCACGGGGTCGGCGCCGCCGTCGCGATTCGGGGTGGGGGGAACGCGACGTGTTCGGATACGTGAACGGTTCGTACAGCCGGATGCCACATCCGGGTGGGAAAAGTGCTTTCGTCGGACCCTAGGGGCCTGCTGAGGGCACGTCAATAGACTTGTATCTGATTGAAGTTCATGAATATGAACCAGATGGGGTGCCGTGCTGTCCGGAACGCGGTGGCTGAGAGGAGAATCGAACCAGGGTGCTGTCCGGCGCAGGAGATGATCGATGGACGTGACCGAAGCCCGCGAGGCCGGGCAGCCCGTGCGCGTGTTCCTGCTGGACGATCACGAGGTGGTGCGACGCGGGGTGCGGGACCTGCTGGGGGCCGAGGCGGACATCGAGGTCGTCGGTGAGGGCGGCACCTGCGCGGAGGCACTGGCCCGGGTACCCGCCCTGCGGCCGCAGGTCGCGGTGCTGGACGTACGGCTGCCGGACGGCGACGGGGTGACGGTCTGCCGCGAGTTGCGCGACCGGATGCCGGGGCTGGCGTGCCTGATGCTGACCTCCTTCGACGATGACGACGCCCTGCTGGACGCGATCATGGCCGGTGCCGCCGGATACGTCCTGAAGCAGGTCAAGGGCGCCGATCTGGTCGGTGCGGTCCGTACGGTGGCCTCCGGGCAGTCGATGCTGGATCCGGCCACCACCCGCAGACTGATGGAGAGCCTGCGCCACCACGACGAGAGCGGGAGCGAGGCGGCCCTGGCCCGGCTGACCCCGCGCGAGCGGGAGATCCTGGCGCTGGTGGGCGAGGGGAGGACCAACCGGGAGATCGGCCAGGAGCTCTACCTCGCCGAGAAGACCGTGAAGAACCACGTGTCGCGGCTGCTCGCCAAACTCGGCGTGGAACGCCGGCTGCAGGCCGCCGTGATCGCCGCCCACGCCGACCCCGGCGGCCGGCCGGGCGGGCCGCACTGAGCCCGCCCGGCCCGGCAGATTGAGCCGGTCGGCCCAAGCCAGGATCCCGTGGCAAGGCGCACCGTGAGGAGTGAGGAAACAACTTCGCACCCGCGACCGGGAGCCCGCGATGAGGCAATGGAACGACCATGACATGGGCGGTTGGGGTTTCGGCCTGATGGCCATCAGCGTGCTACTGGTCCTGGGCCTGCTGGTCGTCCTCGCCGTCGCCCTGACCCGCTACCTCGGCCACCCGCCCCAGCAGCGCCCGCCCGACCGGCCGGCCACCCCGCCGCCGTCACCGGAGCAGCTGCTCGCCGAGCGCTTCGCCCGGGGCGAGATCGACGCCGGCGAGTACCGGCACCGCCTCGACACCTTGAGAGGCGGCCCCGCCGGGCCGGCGGCCGGCTGAGCCCGCAGATCCAGGGAGAACACCATGGACACTTTGGCCCTCGACGCCGCGGCGCTGGAGAGACTGGTCTCCGCCGCCGTCGCCGCCCCGTCCATCCACAACAGCCAGCCCTGGCACTTCCGGCTGGACCGGGCCACGTCGACGCTCCAGGTGCGCGCGCTCCAGGTGCGCGCGCTCCGGGAGCGCGCGCTCCCGGTCACCGACCCCGACGGGCGTGCCCTGCACATCTCCGTGGGAGCGGCGGTCCTGAACCTTCGCATCGCTGCCCGCCGGATGGGCTGGGCACCGGTGGTGCGGCTGCTGCCCGACTCCACCGAACCCGACCTGATGGCGGCGATCGAGCTCGACGAGCCCTCCCGCACCCAGCTCCCCGGCACCGCCGCGCTCTACGGCGCGATCTGGCGGCGGCACAGCGTCCGGTCCCCGTTCACCGGCCCGCCGGTTCCGGCCGCGGTGCTCGACGAGCTCGCCGAGACCGCGACGGCGGAGGAGGCGCTGCTGCGCTTCCCGGCCGGCGCGGAGAGAGCGGGGCTGCTGCGGCTGACCGCGGAGGCCGAGCGCCGCAACACCACCGATCCCCTGCGCAGCACGGAGAGCCGCAGCTGGATCCAGGGGCCCGGTGCCCCCGCGTACGGGATTCCCCCCGTCGCGCTCGGTCCGCAGGACAGCGCCGGGCGGATGCCGATGCGGGACTTCTCCGCCATCCACCCGTCGGTGCCCCTGCCGCCGGCGCCGTTCGAGGCGGAGCCGTGCATCGCCGTCCTCACCACCCGGGGCGATGCGCCGGTGGACTGGCTCCGCGCCGGGATGGCACTGGAGCATGTGCTGCTGGTCGCGACCGTGCACCAGGTGCGGGCATCGATCCTGCACCAGGCCATGGAATGGCCGGAGCTGCGCAGCACCGCCCGCAGCCCGCGGCAGGGCCCGGGCCACGTGCAGGTGCTCATACGTTTCGGCTACGGGCCGGAAGGACCGCCGACACCCCGGCTGGCGGTGCCGGACGTCCTGGACGCCGAGGACCACGGGCCCGGTGCGCGGTGATACGCACAGTCCAGGTCGGGTGACCCCGGCAACATCCCAGGGAGATGATCCGTATGGCTTTCTCGGCGACCGGCCGACCGGTGCGCGTGGACGCACGGCTCGACCTGCCACTGTCCCGCTGGCTGTGGCTGGTGAAGTGGATCCTGGCGATCCCGCACTGGATCGTCCTGTTCTTCCTCTGGATCGCGTTCTTCCTGCTCAGCGTGGCCGCCTTCTTCGCGATCCTCTTCACCGGCCGCTATCCGCGCCCGGTCTTCGACTTCAACCTGGGCGTGCTGCGCTGGTCGTGGCGGGTGTCCTACTACGCGTACGGGGCACTGGGCACCGACCGGTACCCGCCGTTCAGCCTGGCGGAGGAGCCCGACTACCCGGCGCGCCTGGACATCGCCTACCCCGGGCAGTTGTCGCGCGGCCTGGTGCTGGTCAAGTGGTGGCTGCTGGCGCTGCCGCAGTACGCCCTTGTGGCGATCTTCGTCGGGGGAGGAAAGGAGGACTGGGTCAGCGGGGGCCTCGTGATGCTGCTGGTGCTGTTCGCCGGCGTCGCCCTGGCCGTGACCGGCCGGTATCCACCCGGCATCCACGATCTCGTCGTCGGCCTCGACCGCTGGGTGCTGCGGGTCGCCGCGTACGCCGCACTGATGACCGACACCTACCCGCCGTTCCGGCTCGATCAGGGCGGTCCCGAGCCCGGCGGCACCCCCGACGCGGCAGGGCCTCGGTGACGACCGGCATGCCCGGTCGGACCCTGTGAGCGCTGCCCGTGCGGGCACCGCAACGCCGTGGGCACGAGGTGCGGTCCGCGGGGACAGCGCGGGACGGCCGCCCTACCCTGGAGCCCGGGGGCAGCGGCAGCACACGGCGGATGCGAACGGAGCGATCTGGTGGGCTCACCCTCGGAGCCGGGCCCCGTCCGTCCGCCGCAGCCGGGGCTCGACGACCTCCTGAGCGCGCTGCAGGCGCGTCCGGACGCGGCGCGCGGCACCACGAGCCGCATCCACGGTCTTCTGGAGGCGGTGCTCGCGGTCGGCCGGGACCTCGACCTGGGCCAGGTGCTCCAGCACATCGTCGAGGCCGCCGTCACCCTGGTGGACGCCGAGTACGGGGCGCTGGGCGTCATCGGCGAGGACCAGCGGCTGTCGCAGTTCATCCCCGTCGGTCTCGACCGGGAGCAGATCGAGCGCATCGGACCGCTCCCGCAGGGGCACGGGCTGCTGGGCGAGCTCATCAGCCACCCCGCACCGCTGCGCCTGGCGGAGATCTCCGACCACCCGTCCTCGTACGGCGTGCCGGAGCACCACCCGTCCATGCACAGCTTCCTCGGCGTGCCGATCCGGGTCCGCGACAAGGTGTTCGGCAACCTCTACCTGACCGAGAAGCGCGGCGGCGCACAGTTCGACGCCGAGGACGAGTCGATCCTCGCGACGCTGGCCGTGGCGGCCGGAGTGGCGATCGACAACGCCCGGCTCTACACCCGGGCGAGGCTCCGCGAGCGCTGGCTGGCGGCGAGCGCGGAGGTGACCAGCAGTCTCCTGTCGGGCAGCTCGCAGCAGGAGGTGCTGGACCTGCTGATTGCGCGCGCGGCCGCTATCGCCGGCGCGGACCTGACCGTCGTGGCCCTGCTCATCCCCGGTGGCGGCAGCCTGGAGGTGCGGGTCGCCTTGGGGCTGGAGGCCGACAGGCACCGCGGTCTCGTCCTGCCGCGGGAGGGGTCCTTCGTGGGCGCCGCCGTCGAGACCGGCGGGCTGGTCACCACCGTCGACGTGCACAAGGACCCGAGGATCACTGCCGGGCCGCCGCGATGGGCCGGCCTCGGGCCGGCCGTGGCCGTGCCGATCGGAAGGGTGGCCGGCGGCGTCAGCGGGGTGCTGATGCTGGCCCGGGCGGCGGGCAGGCCGGTCTTCGGACCGGAGGAGTCGGCGCCGCTGGCGGGCTTCGCGGGACAGGCGGCCCTGGCGATGGAGCTGGCCGAGCACCGCCGGGACTCCGAACAGGTCGCGTTGCTGGAGGAGCGCGACCGGATCGCCCGGGACCTGCACGACCTGGCGATTCAGCGGCTGTTCGCGACCGGTATGACCCTGCAGGGCGCAACGCGTTTCATCGAGCATCCCGAGGCGTCGGAGCGGGTGCTGCGGGCCATCGACGACCTCGACGAAACCGTGCGGACGATTCGCTCCAGCATCTTCGGGCTGCGGACCAGGGAGCGCGGCCCGGCCGCGCACGGACTGCGGGGGAGGGTGGTCGGTACGGTCGACCGGGCCGCCGCCGGCCTCGGCTTCGCGCCCGGGCTGAGGATGGACGGGCTCCTGGACCTCCGGGTGCCGCCGCCGGTCGCCGACGAGGTGGTCGCCGTCCTGGGGGAGGCCCTGTCGAACGCGGTCCGCCACGCGCACGCCCGCAGGGTCGAGGTGGCCCTGAGCGCCGACGGAGAGCTGCGGCTGACGGTCACCGACGACGGCGTCGGCCTCCCGCCCGGCGGGCCTCGCAGCGGCCTCGCCAACCTCGCGGAGCGGGCCAAGCGCCTGGGCGGGAGCTTCCGGGCGGGAGCGGGCCCCGACGGCGGGACCAGGCTGCTCTGGCGGGTACCGCTGCCTCAGCCCGACCGGCCGGAGCCGCGGCCCGGCCCGCGCTGAGCGGCATCGCGCCGGCGCCCGGGCCCGTGTCAGCCCGCGAGCAGGACGGCGGCGCCGGTTGACGGCAGGAGAGTGCCGTCCGACGATCGGAACCAGGGCCGGCGACAGTCGGCCCCGGCCCGGAGCCCGGTCTTTCCGGAGCGAAGGAGCATGTCATGGCACATCCAGTGATCGTCGGCGTCGACGAATCCGCGAGCGCGGGCGCGGCCGTCGACTGGGCCGCGGACGAGGCGAAGTCCCGGGGACTGCCTCTGCATCTCGTCCGTGCGTGGCAGTGGGAGCCGGCCCGGGCGGCGCCCCCGCCGGACGCACCGGCGGCCAGGAAGGCGGAGGAGGAAGCGCTGCAGCTGCTCGCGCGGCGGACCGCCGGGCGTCACCGCGACCTGGGGGTCGGCAGCGAGGTCGTGGACGCGAGCCCGCGCGACGCACTCGTCGCGCTGAGCGCCGCAGCCGCCCTGCTCGTCGTCGGCTCCCGGGGCTCCGGTGGCTTCCGGGAACTGCTCGTCGGATCCACGAGTCTGCATGTCGCCGCCCACGCCGCCTGCCCCGTCGTGGTCGTTCGGTCCACCGGAGAGGCGTCGACGGGCGAGGCGTCGACCGGCGGCATCGCGGTCGGGGTGGAGGGGCGCGACCCGTCCGAGCAACTCCTGGAGTTCGCCTTCGACACCGCCCGCCGCCGCGGCCTGCCGCTCCGCGCGGTGCACGCCTGGAGCTCCCCGCTCGTCCTCGGACCCGGTCACGCGCTTCCACCGGTGTACGAGGCCGGCCACGTCGAGGCGGAGGAGCAGCGGCTCCTCGCCGAAGTCATGGCCGGATGGCAGGAGAAGTACCCCGACGTGCCGGTCGAGGAGGACGTCGTACGGTCCGGGCCCGCCAAGCACCTGGTAGCTCTGTCGAAGACGCACCAGCTCGTCGTCGTGGGCCGCCACGGGAGGACGGGGGGTCCCTTCAGCCGGCTCGGGTCGGTCAGCCAGGCCGTCGTCCACCACGCCCACTGCCCCGTTGCCGTCGTGCCTTCCGCCTGATCCCCAGCCACTGGGGCGGGAGACCTCCTGCCGGCCTTGAGCCCGACGAGCAGGAGGAGGAGTGAGGAGGAGTAGGGCCGTTCGGCGCACCCGGGCTGCCCGAGCGGCCCCAGCCGCGAGGCGTCGGGGGCGCGCACGCTGACCAGTAGGCGGGGGTTTCCGCCCACTGGACTTCAAGGTAGGAGGCCGGCGCCATGCAGAGGAGACACCCCCGCGCCCAGCCCTCGGGCCGCCGAGGCCGGCTGCCTGCGCTGCGGCGATCGCTGAGCGCGTCAGCCCCGGTCCGCCGGAGCACTTTCGGGCGGCCCGGCGCGTCCCGTCCTCCGGCACACCGTGCGACCGCCTGCCGTGAGCCCAGCGGCGGCAGCGGCGGAGGGGGATCTGATGGCATCTCCTGACGCACGACCGGTGGCCGGTGCCGCAGTCGAGGAGTGCACGCGGGAGCAGAGCCTGGACCTGCTCCGGCAGACGGCGATCGGGCGCCTCATCCACACCGATGACGCGATGCCCGCCGTGACGCCGGCCAGTTTCACCCTGGACGCGGTCGGCGAGGTGGTCATCCCCCTGCCGACGGGCTGGCGGGCGGATCTGATGGACGGGGCGGTGGTCGGGTTCCAGGCGGACCGCTTCGACGAGCAGACCCTTCGCGGGTGGACCGTGCTCATCGTCGGCCGGTCCCACACGGTGAGCGATCCCGCGACGGTCGCGGACCTGCGCGATCGGGGCCCCCGGCGGTGGGGACGCCAGCCGGCTCTGGGCTACCTGAGGATCCACCCGGAGTTCGTCACCGGCACCCGGTTCGGATCATGAGGTCGTTCCCGCCCTCGGGCCCGCGCACGTGCCCCCGGCCCTCCCTCGGAGGAGGCGCACCATGACACCCGGACGTCGAAGGTCCACCGGGCGCGTCGGCCGGACCACCCTCCGGCGGCACATCCGCCGGGCGGCGGGCCGGGATCCCTGCCCCCCGACCCGCCCGGCCGACGTGCAGCGCAGCCGCCTCGTCGTCGCGCTCACGGCCGCACTGCTCGTCGCGTTCGTCCCCGCGCTGCTGGCGGCCCTCGCCGTCCTGCGGGCCGGGGAGAGCGAGGCCCGGTACGAGGAGCAACACCGTCACCGGATCACCGCGAGCACCGTCGCGGAGGCCGTGGAGGACGAGGCCGACGCGATGGGCGTCTTCCACGCCCAGGCGGTCTGGGAGTTCCCGGCCGCGGTCCACGGCGCAGGGACGGTCGAAGTCCCTCCGGACACCGGTGTGGGGGCGACGGTCGGGCTCTGGGTGGACGACCGGGGCAAGCCGGTGGCGCCGCCCCGTCCGGGAACAGAGATCGCCACGAGTGCCGCCCTCTCCGGGGCGGGGGCCATGGCCGCCCTGTCCGGCGCCGCCGTCACGGGCTACGCCCTCGGGTGCCGCGTGATCAACCGGCGGACGGCGGCAGCCTGGGAGCAGGAGTGGGAGGCCGTGGAACCCGAGTGGTCCGGTCGTCCGCGCCACTCGGGTACCGGCGACCAGTGACCGTCCGTGCGGCGATCGCGTGTGCGCCGTGCCGCTGATGACCGGTGGCGAACTCCTGGACGGGCGCGCCGGCCTCCCGCCCGGGCAGCCCCCGCCGGGGGCGCACCCCACCTTGACGTAGCTCACCACGGACGAGTGCCGGGACCGGCTCTCGGACCACGGCATCGGGCGAGTGGCCCTGTCATCGGAGTCCGGCCCCGCCGTTCTCCCCGTCAACCCCGTCCTCATACCCCTCGCCGACTACGGCTGGGCGGTCGGCGTCGCCTCCTCGCTCGTCCTGTACCCCGCCCTGAACGCGGGTCCCCGACGAGTGGAGGGGTGAGCGCGCGAACCGCCGTCATCCCCGGCTGCGGGGGATGCCGCGGCCACCACGATCGCGGTGAGGATCAGTCCGTCGCGGATCAGCCAGCGGCCGCTGAATCCCGGCAGGCGTATCCCCGCCACCTCCGGTCCGGGGACGAGCAGCCGGGCGGCGAAGGTGCCCGCGCCGGGATCGACGGTGATCACGGCCTCCTCGAAGTCCAGCCAGCGGCCCGTGAGCGGGAACCACGCCTTGTAGACGCTCTCCTTGGCGCTGAACACCAGCCTGTCCCAGTGGACGTCCGGCCACCGGGCGGCCGCGCCCGCCAGCCAGGCGCGTTCCTCGGCGACGGTCACCAGGTCCAGCACCCCGCCGTTCTTCAAGGGCTCGTCGGGCTCGGCGTCGAGGCCGATCGTCACCACGTCGACACTGCGGGCCACCGCGGCCGCCCGGTAGCCCGCGCAGTGCGTCATGCTGCCCACCACGGAGGCGGGCCAGCGCGGAGCCCCGCGCTCGCCCCGGAGGATCGGCGCCGCGGGGACGCCGAGCCGCGCCAGTGCGGTGCGGGCGCAGGCCCGTACGGTGCCGAACTCCTGGCGGCGCTGCGCCACGGCGCCGGCGACCAGCCGTTCCTCCTCGGGGAAGAGCGGCGGTGGTTCGGCCGGGTCGTGGAAGGCCTCGGCGGCCTCGACCTGCGCGGGCAGCAGTTCCTCGATCACCGCCTGCTGCCGCCGTCCTCGGGGGAGGTCGCCCGCCCCGGTACCCCGTGCGCCCGGTACGCCATCGCAGTCCCCTTCTCGCAGGCGGTCCGGTCGCCGGGCTCGGTCACCGCAGCGCCGGATGACCAGCGATCAGCCCGATCACGGACCGGGCGTGGGTGTTGAGGAAGAAGTGCCCGCCGGTGAACCGGTGCCGGGCGAACGAGCCCGTGGTGTGCTCCCGCCACGCCTCGGCCTCCTCCTCGGTCACCTCGGAGTCGCTGTCACCCGTCAGCACGACCAGCGGGCAGCTCAGCGGGGGGCCGGGCCGGTAGCGGTAGGTCTCCGCAGCCTTGTAGTCGCCGCGCAGCGCGGGCAGCACCATGTCGAGCAGTTCGTCGTCGGCCAGCGCCCGCTGGTCGGTGCCGCTCATCCGCTGCAGCGTGGCGATCAGCTCCGCGTCGTCGCCCAGGTGCACCCGGCCCTCCCTGTGCCGTGACGGCGCCCTGCGGCCGGAGGCGAACAGGCCCTGCGGCACCGTGCCGGCCGCCTCCAGACGCAGCGCCACCTCGAAGGCCAGCGTGGCACCCAGGCTGTGCCCGAACAGGGCCAGCGGCCGGTCGGTCCACGCCTGGAGCTCGTCCACCACGCAGTCCGCGAGCCTGCGCAGGTCGTCGATGCACGGCTCGGTGCGCCGCTCGTGGCGGCCGGGGTACTGGACGGCGAGCACGTCGATGCCGGGCGACAGTGCCTGGGACACCGGGAAGTAGTAGGTGGCCGAGCCGCCGGCGTGCGGGAAGCAGACCAGCCGCGTCGCGGCGTCGTCGGCCGGGTGGAACCGCCGTACCCAGGTGCCCTTCGTGGCGGACAAGCTCGTCATGGCCCTCACCGACTTCCTCTTCGAACGGCGGCCTGTGTACGGGCGCGCCGCCGCTCGGGGGCGCGCTCCGGCCTGTGCGGACGGCCCGGGAGCCGGGCCCGGACCGCGGGCGACCCGGCGCACGCCCATTCAATCCGCTGACCGGCGGACGGCGCTACGGGGGAAACCCCTGCCGGACCCCTATCCGACCCCCGGCCGCGACGGCTCCGCGGCCTCGGGTGGGAACACCCGGGTCCGTAGGGGTGCCGCCGCGTGTTTTCACCGCCGTAGCGTGCGATTCCGGCCGTGGTCGGTTCCCCCGCACGAGCGACGCCGTAACGACGCCGAACGACGCCGAACTTGGAGTGTGCAGATGTCCCGGTCCGCAGGCATCGTCCCCGATCCAGAACAGGCGCCCGGCACGGGGGCGGAGCCCGGTCCGGACCTGGCGCGGCGCCTGGCGGAACTGCCGGTGTCGGAGCAGATCAGGCTGCTGCTCGACCTGGTGAGCGGACACGCACAGGAGGTCGTGAGCCGGGTTCGGCCGGGGGAGGGCGCGATCACCGACACCCGGCGGCCCTTCCTGGACCTCGGGCTGGACTCGCTGGGCCTGGTCGAACTGCACGCGCGGCTGACGGCCGCCACCGGGCTGGCGCTGCCGGTCACGATCGCCTTCGACCATCCGAGCCCGGCGCTGCTCGCGGGCTTCCTGCGCGCGCAGGTGCTGGGACTTCCGGCCGAGCCGGTGGACCGGGACGCCCCGGCGCAGCCGCGGTCCGACGACGATCCGGTGGCCGTCGTCGGGTTCAGCGGCCGGTTCCCGGGCGGGGTGCGGTCCGCCGAGGACCTGTGGGAGCTGGTCTCGCAGGGCCGCAGCGCGGTGGGCGAGTTCCCCGCCGACCGGGACTGGAACCTCGACGCCCTCTTCGCCGCCGGTCCCGGCGCGGCCGGCGGCAGCTCCACCCGGATCGGCGGGTTCCTGCACGACGTCGCCGGGTTCGACGCCGAGTTCTTCGGTATCAGCCGGCGCGAGGCGCTGGCGATGGATCCGCAGCAGCGGCTGATGCTGGAGACCGCATGGGAGGCCCTGGAGCGCACCGGGATCGACCCCTCGTCGCTGCGCGGCAGCCGGACCGGCGTCTTCGTGGCCGCGGGCGCGACCGAGTACGGCGTGCGGATGCACGAGGCCCCCGAGCAGCTGGCCGGCTACCTGGTGACCGGCAGCGCCCTCAGCGTCACCTCCGGCCGGGTGGCGTACACGCTGGGTCTGGAGGGCCCGGCGCTGACCCTCGACACGGCCTGCTCCGGCTCGCTGGTCGCGCTGCACCTCGCCGTCCAGTCGGTGCTTCGCGGAGAGTGCTCGCTGGCCCTGGCCGGCGGCGTGACGGTGCTCAGCGGCCCCGGGCTGTTCATGGAGTTCAGCAAACAGCGCGGGCTCGCCCCGGACGGTCTGGTGAAGGCGTTCGCCGCGGCCGCCGACGGTACCGGCTTCGCCGAGGGAGCCGGGCTGCTGGTCGTCGAGCGGTTGTCGGACGCCCGGCGCAACGGGCATCCGGTGCTGGCTCTGATCCGCGGCTCGTCGATCAACCAGGACGGCGCGAGCAACGGACTGACCGCCCCGAGCGGCCCCGCGCAGCAGCGGGTGATCCGCCAGGCACTGGCCGCCGCCGGGCTCACCCCCGGCGAGGTGGACGCGGTCGACGCGCACGGTACCGGTACCACCCTCGGAGACCCGATCGAGGCCCAGGCGCTGATCGCCACCTACGGCAGGGACCGGTCGCCACGTGACCCGCTCTGGCTGGGCTCGGTGAAGTCCAACCTCGGCCACACCCAGGCCGCCGCCGGAGTGGCGGGCATCGTCAAGATGATCATGGCGATGCGGCACGGCGTGCTGCCGAGGACGCTGCACGTTGACGCCCCCTCGCCCAACGTCGACTGGTCGGCCGGAACGGTCCGGCTGCTGACCGAGGAGGTGCCCTGGGAGCCCGGCGCCAAGCCGCGCCGCGCCGCCGTCTCGGGCTTCGGCATCAGCGGCACCAACGCACACGTCATCCTGGAGGAACCGCCGCACCCGGACCCCGCGCCCGGGCAGCCCCCGCACGAGACACCCGAGCCCCCGGAGGCGCCGGACGGGTCGGACGCGCCGGACGGGTCCGCGGCCCGGCCCCCGACCCTCCTGATGGTCTCCGGCGGCACCGAGGCCGCCCTGCGCGCCCAGGCCGACCGGCTGCTGACCTTCGTGTCGGCCCACCCGGCCACCCCGCTCGCCGACCTCGGCCACTCCCTGGCGACCACCCGTGCCGCGCTGGAGCACCGCGCGGTCGTGGTCGCCGACGACCGGGCCGCCCTCCTGCGCACCCTGCGCGCCCTCGCCGCAGGGGAGCCGCAGGCCCCCGGCGCGTACACCGGCAGCCGCTCCGCGGGCCGGCTGGCCTTCCTCTTCACCGGGCAGGGCAGTCAGCGCCTGGCGATGGGACGCGAGCTGTACGGCGCGTACCCGGTCTTCGCCGACGCCCTGGAGGAGGCCGTCGGCTACCTCGACCTCCAACTGGACGTCTCCCTGTGGGACGTGCTCTTCGCCGAGGAGGGCACTGCCGAGGCGGCCCTGCTCGACCGGACGATGTACGCCCAGGCGGCCCTGTTCGCCGTCGAGGTGGCGCTGTTCCGGCTGGTCGAATCCTGGGGGGTACGGCCGGACTTCCTCGCCGGGCACTCGATCGGCGAGATCGTCGCCGCGCACGCCGCCGGAGTCCTCGGCCTGGAGGACGCCGCCACCCTGGTCGGGGCCCGCGGCCGGCTGATGCAGGAACTGCCGGCCGGCGGCGCCATGGTCGCAGTCCGGGCCGCCGAGGAGGAGGTCCGGCCGCTGCTCACCGACCAGGTGGGCATCGCCGCAGTCAACGGCCCGGGCTCGGTGGTGATCTCCGGGGCCGAGCAGCCGACCCTGGCGCTGGCCGCGCGGTTCGCCGACCTGGGCCGGCGCACCCGGGTGCTGCGGGTGAGCCACGCGTTCCACTCGCCGCTGATGGAGCCGATGCTCGACGACTTCCGCCGGGTCGCCGGCATCCTCACCTACTCCGCGCCGCGGATCCCGGTCGTGTCGCACCTGACCGGGCGCCTGGCCAACGCCGAGGAACTCTGCTCGCCGGAGTACTGGGTCCGCCACGTCCGCGAGGCGGTGCGCTTCGCCGACGGCGTCCGCTGGCTGGCCGACCAGGGGGTGCGCACCTTCCTGGAGCTGGGACCGGACGCGGTGCTGAGCGCCATGGGACCGGACTGCCTGCCCGCCCACGCCGACGACGCCGTGTTCGCGCCGCTGCTGCGCGGCGGGCGGGCGGAGCCGCGCGAGACCCTCTCCGCAGTGGCCCTGGCCACCGCCCGCGGCGCCACCCTGGACTGGTCCGCGCTGCTCCCGGACCGCGGTCCGCACCGCGTCCCGCTGCCCACCTACGCCTTCCAGCAACGGCGGTACTGGATGAGCGCGCCGCCGTCCGGCACCGACCCGTCCGGCTTCGGGCAGATCGCCGCCCGACACCCGCTGCTCGGCGCGGCGGTCGGCCTGGCCGGCTCCGACGGAGCCGTCCTGACCGGCCGGGTATCCCTGCGCTCCCACCCGTGGCTGGCCGACCACGTGATCGCGGGCGTGGCCCTGCTGCCCGGCACGGCATTCGTGGACCTGGCCGTGCGGGCCGGCGACCACGTCGGCTGCTCCCGGGTGGACGAACTGACCCTGCACGCGCCGCTGCCGCTGCCGCCGGCCGGCGGCACGGCCCTGCAGGTCGTGGTCGGCCCCGCCGACGCCGCCGGCCGGCGCACGGTCGAGTTCTACTCGCGTCCCGAGGACTCCGCCCCGGAGGACCTCTGGGTGCGGCACGCCGAAGGCGTGCTGGCGCCCGCCGCCACGCCCGCCGCCACAGCCGCGCAGGCACTGGCGGCGCTGGGCGGCCCGTGGCCGCCGGCGGACGCGCGACCCGTCGACGTCAGCGGCCTCTACGCGGACCTGGCGGACCAGGGCTACGGCTACGGACCCGGCTTTCAGGGGGTCCGGGCGCTCTGGCGGCGCGGCTCCGAGGTCTTCGCCGAGGTGGCCCTGCCCGAGCAGACCCGGGCCGACGCCGCCGCGTACGGCCTGCATCCGGCCCTGCTGGACGCCGCGCTGCACGCCTCGGACCATGCCTCGGACTCGGCCGCGGCAGCCCCCGGGCCACCGCGCGTCCCCTTCTCCTGGAGCGGGGTGACCCTGCACTCCGCGGGCGCCCATGCGGTGCGGGTCCGCATCGTGGCGCCGTCCCGGGACGAGATCTCGCTGGCGATCGCGGACTCCACGGGAGCGCCGGTGGCCTCCGTGGACTCCCTGGTGGTACGCCCGGTCCCGGCCGCCGGAGTGCGGGCCGCCCGGGCCGGCCGGCCCGGCTCGCTGTACCGGGTGCGGTGGCAGCCGATGCCGGGCACCCCCGACGGCGAGGCGACCGCCCTGCCCGAACTGCCGCCTTCGGCCGATTCCCCGACGTCGGCCGAACCCCCGGCCCCGGCCGGTCCTTCGGAGGCGGCCGGCCCGGCGGGCGGCACTCCCGTCCTGGTGCTCCACCGCGTCCTGCGGAGCGGCGAGGAACCCCCGCCGGCCGCGGTCCGCGCGGTCACCGGCGAGGTGCTCGCCGTGGTGCAGCGCTGGCTCGCCGACGAGCGCCGCTCCGACTCCCGGCTGGTGATCGCCACCCACGGCGCCGTCGCCACCGAGGACGGCGCCCAGCCCGATCTCGTCCAGGCACCCGTGTGGGGCCTGGTCCGCTCCGCCCAGGCGGAGAACCCCGGCCGCCTGGTGCTGCTGGACCTCGACGGCACCGACGCCTCCGAGACCGCGCTCGCCTCGGCCGCCGCCCTCGCCGTCGCTGCCGACGAGCCCGAACTCGCCCTGCGGCACGGCGAGATCCTGGTGCCCCGGCTGGCCGCGGCCACCTCGACGGACCCGGGCCGGCCCATGCCCTGGAGCGCCGCGGGCACCGTCCTGGTCACCGGCGGGACCGGCGGCCTCGGCGCCGCCCTCGCCCGGCACCTGGTCACCGAACACGGCGTACGCCACCTGCTGCTCACCAGCCGGAGGGGCCCCGATGCCCCCGGTGCCCGCGAACTCCTCGCCGAACTAGCCGCGCTGGGCGCCTCGGTCACCGCGTCCGCCTGCGACGTGGCCGACCGCTCACGGCTGGCCGCGCTGCTGGCGGCGATCCCCGCCGAGCACCCTCTGACCGGCGTGGTCCACACCGCCGGCGTGATCGACGACGGCCTGGTCGGCTCGCTCGGCCCGCAGCGGCTGGAGACGGTGCTGCGGCCCAAGGTCGACGCCGCCTGGGCCCTGCACGAACTCACCCGCGACCACGACCTGTCGGCCTTCGTCCTGTACTCCTCCGCCGCCACCCTGCTCGACGGCGCCGGCCAGGCCAACTACGCCGCCGCCAACCTCTTCCTGGATGCCCTGGCCGTCCACCGCGCCGCCGCGGGGCAGCCGGCCACCTCGCTCGCCTGGGGCCTGTGGACGGGGGACGCCGGCATGGGCGCCGGCCTGGACGACACCGCCGTCCAGCGGATCAGGCGCCTGGGCCTGGAACCGCTGACCTTCGCGGAGAACCTGCGGCTGCTGGACGAGGCGCTCGCCCACGCCGGCGCCGCCGTGTTGCCGCTGCGGGTGGACACCCGGGCCCTGCGGGACCGCTCCGACGGCGTCCCGGCGATCCTGCGCGGCCTGGTCCGCGAACCCGCCCGCCCCACCGCGACCGGAGGGCCCGTGCAGGCGGCCGTCCCCCTGGCACAGCGCCTCGCGCCGCTCGCCGAGGCGGACCGCGCCGCGATCCTGCTCGATCTGGTCCGCACCCATGCGGCCGCCGTGCTCGGCTACGACGGCGCCGGGGAGGTCCACGCCGCCAAGGCCTTCAACGAGCTCGGCTTCGACTCGCTCGCCGCCGTCGAGCTGCGCAACCGGCTCGCCGCCGCCACCGGACTGCGCCTGAACGCCACCCTGACCTTCGATCACCCGAACGCAGCCGCACTGGCCCGGCACCTGGGCGACCGGCTGCTCGGCGAGGCCGGCCCCGCCCCCGAGGCCGCGGTCGCCGTCCGGCCCGCCACCGACGAGCCGATCGCGATCGTCGGCATGGCCTGCCGCTACCCCGGCGGCGTCACCTCCCCCGAGGACCTGTGGCGCCTGGTGTCGGCCGGTGCCGACGTCATCTCGGGCTTCCCGACCGACCGCGGCTGGGCCACCGACCTGTACGACCCGGAGATCGGCAAGCCGGGTCGGACGTACTCCACCGTGGGCGGCTTCCTGTACGACGCGGCCCATTTCGACCCGGACTTCTTCGGTATCAGCCCCCGCGAGGCCCACGCGATGGACCCGCAGCAGCGGCTGCTGCTGGAGGCCGCCTGGGAGGCCGTAGAGCGGGCCGGGATCGACCCGACCACCCTGCGGGGCAGCCGCACCGGCGTCTTCGCCGGCGTGATGTACCACGACTGGGGGCTCCGGCTCGGCCCGCTCCCCGAGGACGTGGCCGCCTACCACGGCAACGGCAGCCTCGCCAGCATGGCCTCCGGCCGGGTCGCCTACACCATGGGCCTGGAGGGGCCCGCGGTGACGGTCGACACCGCCTGCTCCTCCTCGCTGGTCGCCCTGCACTGGGCCGCCGACGCCCTCCGCCGAGGAGAGTGCACGCTCGCCCTGGCCGGCGGCGCCACCGTGATGTCCACCCCGGACACCTTCCTGGACATGAGCCGGCAGCGCGGTCTGGCGGCCGACGGCCGGTGCAAGTCCTTCGGCGCCGGCGCCGACGGCACCGGCTGGAGCGAAGGCGTCGGGCTGCTGCTCCTGGAGCGGCTGTCCGACGCGCGGCGCAACGGTCACCAGGTGCTGGCGGTGGTGCGTGGCTCCGCCGTCAACTCCGACGGCGCGTCCAACGGGCTGACCGCGCCCAACGGCCCCGCCCAGCAGCGGGTGATCATGCAGGCCCTCGCCGACGCCGGCCTCACCCCGGCCGAGGTCGACGCCGTCGAGGGCCACGGCACCGGCACCCGGCTCGGCGATCCGATCGAGGCCCAGGCCCTGCTGGCCACGTACGGCCAGGGCCGCCCCGAGGGCGGCCGGCCGCTGTGGCTGGGTTCGGTGAAGTCCAACATGGGCCACACTCAGGCCGCCTCCGGAGTCGCGGGCATCATCAAGATGGTGGCGGCCATGCGGCACGGCACGCTGCCGGCCACCCTGCACGCCGAGACGCCCTCCGACCAGGTGGACTGGTCCGCCGGGGCCGTGCGGCTGCTCACCGAGGCCGTGCCGTGGCCCGAGAACGGGCACCCGCGCCGTGCGGGTGTCTCCTCGTTCGGCATCAGCGGCACCAACGCCCACGTGATCGTCGAACAGGCCCCGGACCTGCCCCCCGCGGCCGCCGCGGACCTGCTGCCCCCGGGCGGCGCGTCCGAACCGGCCGGCCCCCCGCTGCCCTGGGTGCTGTCCGCCAGGACGCCCGCCGCCCTGCAGGCCCGGGCAGCGCAGTTGCACGCCCTCACCGCAGACCTGCAGGAGGAGGAACTCGCCACCGCCGCAAGGGCACTGGCCACCACCCGGGCAGCTCTGGAACACCGCGCGGTGGCGGTCGGCACCGACCGCGCCGAACTCGCCGCCGCCCTGGACGGCCTGTCGACGGCCGGCACGGTACAGGAGGGCGGGCTCGCGTTCGTGTTCACGGGTCAGGGTGCGCAGCGACTCGGGATGGGGCGTGAGCTGTGCGGGGCGTTCCCGGTGTTCGCGTCGGCGTTCGACGCGGTGGTGGCGGAGCTGGACGGGCTGTTGGACCGGCCGTTGCGGGAGGTGGTGTGGGGTGAGGACATCGGGCTGCTGAACCGTACGGGGTTCGCGCAGCCGGCGTTGTTCGCGTTCGAGGTGGCGTTGTTCCGTCTGGTGGAGTCGTGGGGTGTGCGTCCGGACTTCCTCGCCGGGCATTCGGTCGGTGAGATTGCTGCCGCCCACGTCGCGGGGGTGTTCTCCCTCCCGGACGCGGCTCGTCTGGTGGCGGCGCGTGGTCGGTTGATGGAGGCGCTGCCGGAGGGCGGTGCGATGGTGGCGCTGCAGGCGGGTGAGGCGGAGGTCGCACCGCTGCTGGGTGACCGGGTTGGCGTGGCGGCGGTGAACGGGCCGCAGGCGGTGGTGGTCTCGGGCGACGAGGACGCGGTCCTCGACGTCGCCGCGCATTTTGAGGCGCTGGGCCGCAAGACGTCGCGGCTGGCGGTGTCGCACGCGTTCCACTCAATCCTGATGGAGCCGATGCTCGACGAGTTCCGCCAGGTCGCCGAGGGGCTCGGTTACCGGCCGCCGCGGATTCCCGTTGTCTCGACCCTCACGGGCGGGCTCGCCACCGCCGACGAGCTGTGCGAGCCCGGCTACTGGGTGCGCCATGTCCGCGGGAGCGTCCGCTTCGCGGACGCCGTCCGCACGCTGGCCGCCGAGGGCACCACCACCTTCGCCGAGATCGGCCCCGACGGCGCACTCAGCGCCCTCGGTGGTGCGTCCGTCGGCGCCGACCGGGACACCGCCTTCGTCCCGCTCCTGCGCCGCGACCGCGACGAGCAACGCTGCCTGCTCGCCGCCGTCGGCGCCCTGTGGACCCGCGGCACCGCCGTGGACTGGGAGACCCTCCTCGGCGACCGCGGTCACGGCCACCTGGACCTGCCCACCTACCCCTTCCAGCGGCAGCGCTACTGGCTGGACGCCGCGCCTGCCGCCGGGGACGTCGGCTCCGCCGGACTCGACCCCGTCGAACACCCCCTCCTCGGCGCGGCCGCGCTGTCCCCCGAATCGGGCGCCGTCGTCCTCTCCGGCCGGCTCTCCCGATCCGGCCAGCCGTGGGTCGCCGACCACGGCGTGCTGGGCTCCGTCCTGCTCCCCGGCACCGGCTTCGTCGAACTGGCGATCCGCGCCGGCGACCAGGTCGGCTGCGACCTGCTCGAAGAACTCACCCTCGAAGCACCACTCGTCCTGCCCGAACACGGCGGCGTCGCCCTGCGCGTCGTCGCCGGCCCGCCCGACGAGTCAGGCCGCCGCACGCTGCACATCCACTCCCGACGCGACGACGCGCCGGGTGACCCCGCCGAGCAGACCTGGACCCGCCACGCCGCCGGCTTCCTCGCCCCCGGGCACCAGGAACCGCCGGTGGACCTCACCCAGTGGCCGCCGCCCGGCGCCACCCCCGTCGACCTGACCGGCGCCTACGACCGGCTGCGCGACCGCGGCTACCACTACGGCCCGGCGTTCCGGGGCATGCGCGCCGCCTGGCGCCGCGGCGACGAACTCTTCGCCGAGGTCGCCCTCCCCGACGGTCCCGAAGCCGGCGCGGTACGCGGCGAAGCCGCCCGCTACGGCCTGCACCCGGCCCTGCTCGACGCCGCCATGCACGCCGACATCCTGGTCGACCAGCAGGAGGACGGCGGCTCCGACACCCTGCTCCCGTTCGCCTGGAGCGGCGTTCGCCTGCACGCCTCCGGAGCATCCGCTCTGCGCGTGTGGGTCCGCCGGATCCGTGGCGCCGAGGAGTCCGCGATGGCGGTCGCCGACGAGAGCGGACGACCCGTCATGAGCGTCCGGTCGCTGATCTCCCGGCCCGTGTCGGCCGACCAGCTCGACGCCGCCCGGGGCACCCTCGCCGACTCCCTCCTCCAGCTCCGGTGGACACCCGTCGCCGGCGATCCCGCCGCCGCGCCGCGCTGCGCCGTGCTCGGCGCCGTCCCGGCGGGCCCCGCCGGCACGCCCGGCTACCCCGACCTGGCCTCGCTGGCCGAAGCCGCCGACGCCGGCGACCTGCCCGACCTCGTCCTGGCACCCTGCCCCGTGCCGGACGCCGGCGACCTCCCCGGAGCCGTCCGGGCCACCACCGGCCACGTCCTCGACCTCATCCGGGGCTGGCTGGCCGACGAGCGCTTCAGCACGGCGACCCTGGCCGTGGTCACCCGGGGGGCCGTCGCCGTCACCTCGGACGCCGACCTCACGGCGCTCGCCCAGGCCCCCGTCTGGGGCCTGGTCCGCGCGGCCCAGGCCGAGAACCCCGGCCGCCTGCTGCTCGTCGACACCGACGACACCGAGCAGTCCCGGCAGGCGCTCCCCGCCGCCGCCGCCCTCGGCGAACCCGAACTCGCCCTGCGCGAAGGACAGGCCCGGATACCCCGGCTCGCCAGGGCCCTCGTACCGGCCGCAGCCGCACCCTCGCCCTGGGACACCACCGGCACCGTCCTCGTCACCGGCGGCACCGGCGGCCTCGGCGCCCTCGTCGCCCGCCACCTGGCAGCCGAACACGGCGTACGCCACCTGCTGCTCACCAGCAGGCGGGGCCCGGACGCCCCGGACGCCGCCACCCTCCGCGCCGAACTGCAGGAACTCGGGGCCCAGGTCACCGTGGCCGCCTGCGACGCCGCCGACCGGGACGCGCTCGCCGCGCTGCTCGCCGCCGTCCCCGCCGACCACCCGCTGACCGCCGTGGTGCACGCCGCAGGGGTCGTCGACCCGGGCCTGATCGGCTCGCTCACCTCCCGTCAGCTCGACACCGTCCTGCGGCCCAAGGCCGACGCCGCCTGGCACCTGCACGAACTCACCCGCGACGCCGACCTCACCGCCTTCGTCCTCTTCTCCTCCGCCGGCGGCCTGGTGCTGCCCGCCGGCCAGGGCAACTACGCCGCCGCCAACGTCTTCCTCGACGCCCTCGCCCACCACCGCCACGCCGCCGCCCTGCCCGCAACCTCCCTCGCCTACGGCATGTGGGCCGTCAACACCGGCCTCGGCGGCGAACTCGGCTCAGCCGACCTGGAACGCATGGAGCGTCTCGGCCTGCCCGCGCTGACCGCCGCCGACGGCCTGCGGCTCCTCGACGAGGCGCTGCGCACCGGACACGCCGCGCTGGCGCCGCTGCACATCGCCCCCGCCGCCCTGCACGCCCGCGGCGACGGTATCCCGCCACTGCTGCGGGCCGCCGCCCGTCCCGCGGCCCGCCCGTCCGCCGGCCGCGACCGGCCCGCCGCCGGCAGCGACCTGCGCCGCACCCTCGGCGCGCTCACCGGGGCGGACCGCGAACGCACCCTGCTGGACCTGGTCGCCACCCATGTCGCCGCCGTCCTCGGACACGCCGACGCCGGCACGGTGGGCCCCGACCGGGCGTTCAGGGACCTCGGCTTCGACTCGCTCGCCGCCGTGGAACTGCGCAACGCCCTCAACACCGCGACCGGCCTGCGGCTGCCGGCCACCCTCGTGTTCGACCACCCCACCGCCCGCGCGGCCGCGGACTTCCTCGCCGCCCAGCTCGCCGACGGACCCGCCGCCCCGGACACGCCCCCGCCGGCGCCCGCCGCCGTCCGCGACGACGAGCCCATCGCGATCATCGGCATCAGCTGCCGCTTCCCCGGCGGGGTGCGATCCGCCGACGACCTGTGGGACCTGGTCGCCGACGGCCGCGACGCCGTCGCCGGGTTCCCCACCGACCGAGGCTGGGACATCGACGGCGTCTACGACCCCGAACCGGGCCTGCCCGGGCGGACCTACGCCCGCGACGGCGGCTTCCTCTACGACGCCGCCGACTTCGACCCGGCGTTCTTCGGCATCTCACCGCGCGAGGCCCTCGCCATGGACCCCCAGCAGCGCCTGCTGCTGGAGGCCTCCTGGGAGGTCTTCGAACGCGCCGGCATCGACCCGGCACGGATGCGCGGCAGCCAGACCGGCGTCTACGCCGGCGTCATGTACCACGACTACGGCACCCGCCTGGCGCACGTCCCCGACGACCTGGCCGGCTACCTCGGCAACGGAACCGCCGCCAGCATCCTCACCGGCCGCGTCGCCTACACGCTCGGCCTGGAGGGCCCCGCCGTCAGCGTGGACACCGCCTGCTCCTCCTCGCTGGTCGCCCTGCACATGGCCTGCCAGGCGCTGCGCAACGGCGAGGTGGGCATGGCCCTCGCCGGCGGCGTCACGGTGATGTCCACCCCGGAGATCTTCGTCGAGTTCAGCCAGCAGCGCGGCCTGTCCGCGGACGGTCGTTGCAAGGCCTTCGCCGGCGCCGCCGACGGCACGGGATGGTCCGAGGGCCTCGGGGTGCTGCTCCTGGAGCGGCTCTCCGACGCGCAGCGCAACGGCCACCAGGTCCTCGCGGTGATCCGCGGTTCCGCCATCAACCAGGACGGCGCCAGCAACGGCCTCACCGCCCCCAACGGCCCCTCGCAACAGCGGGTGATCCAGCGGGCCCTGGCCGCCGCGGGCCTCGGGCCCGCCGACGTCGACCTCGTCGAGGGCCACGGCACCGGCACCCGGCTCGGCGACCCGATCGAAGCCCAGGCCCTGCTGGCCACCTACGGTCGGGGCCGCTCCGACGACGACCCGGTCTGGCTCGGCTCCATCAAGTCCAACATCGGCCACGCCCAGGCCGCCGCAGGAGTCAGCGGCGTCATCAAGACGGTCATGGCGATCCGTCACGGCGTCCTGCCCAGGACCCTCCACGTCGACCGGCCCTCGCCCGAGGTCGACTGGTCGGCCGGTGCGGTCCGGCTGCTCACCGAGGCCCGGCCTTGGCCCGAGCGGTCCGCGCCGCGCCGCGCCGGGATCTCCTCCTTCGGCCTGAGCGGCACCAACGCCCACGTGATCGTCGAGCAGGCCCCCGAACCGGCGCCCGCCACCGATCCGGCCGGTCCGACCGCCCCCGACGCCGCCCCCGCTCGGCCCCGGCGGACGCCGGCCACGGCCGTGCCGCTGGTGCTGTCCGCCGCCGCGGACGCCGCCCTGCCCGGCCAGGCCGAGCGGCTGCACGCCCACCTCACCGCCCACCCCGAGACGGACCTCGTCGACCTCGGCCACTCCCTGGCGACCACCCGCACCGCCCTGGAGCACCGCGCCGTCGTCCTCGCCACCGACCGCGGCACCGCCCTGCAGGCCCTCGCCGCCCTCGCCTCCGGCACCGTCGGCGCCGGCCCGGATGGCATCGCGGCGGACGGCACGGCAGTGGTCCGGGGCCGGACCCGCACCGGCGGCCTGACCGCCTTCCTCTTCTCCGGTCAGGGCGCGCAGCGCCCCGGCATGGGCCGCCGCCTCCACGAGGCCCACCCGGCCTTCGCCGCCGCCCTGGACGCAGCGTGCGCCGAACTCGACCCGCACCTCGACCGGCCCCTGCGCGAGCTGATGTTCGCCCCGCCCGGCTCACCCGAAGCCGAACTGCTGAACCGGACCGGGTACGCGCAGCCGGCGCTGTTCGCCCTCGAAGTGGCGCTCTTCCGCCTCGTCGAGGCCTTCGGGCTGCGCCCCGACCGGGTCCTGGGCCACTCCGTCGGCGAACTCGCCGCCGCCCACGCCGTCGGAGTCCTCTCCCTCGCCGACGCCGCCACGCTGGTGGCCGCCCGGGGGCGGCTGATGCAGGCCCTGCCGGCCGGCGGAGCCATGATCGCCGTACAGGCAGCCGCGGAGGAGGTCCAGCCCCTGCTCACCGACGGGACCGGCATCGCCGCGGTCAACGGTCCCCGCTCGGTGGTCGTCTCCGGCCCCGAGGAGGCCGTCCTCGCCGTCGCCGAGCACCTCCGGGCCCAGGGCCGCCGCACCAGCCGGCTCCAGGTCTCACACGCCTTCCACTCCCCGCTGATGGACCCGATGCTCGCCGACCTCCGGCGCGTCGCCGAGGGACTCCGCTACGCCCCGCCCACCCACCAGCTGGTCTCCACCCTCACCGGAAAGGCCGTCGCCGCCGACGAACTGTGCTCGCCCGAGTACTGGGTGCGGCACGCCCGCGAAGCGGTCCGCTTCGCCGACGGCATCCGCTTCCTCGAAGCCGAGGGCACCACCCGCTACCTCGAACTGGGACCCGACGGCGTGCTCTGCGCCATGGCCGAGGACTGCCTCACCGACCAGGCCGACACCGCGCTCGTCCTCCCCGCCCTGCGCAGGGACCGCGACGAGAGCGAAACGCTCGCCACCGCGCTGGCCCGGCTGCACGCCGACGGCCGGAGCCCCGACTGGGCCGCGTACTTCGGCCCGCAGAGCCCCGCCCCCGTCGCCCTGCCCACCTACGCCTTCCACCGCCGCCGCTACTGGCTGGACGCGTCCGCCCCCGTGGGCGACGCCGCCGGACTCGGCCAGACCGCCGCCGGACACCCGCTGCTCGGCGCCGTGCTCCACTCCCCGGAGACCGGTGCGCCCGTACTCACCGGCCGCCTCGCCCTGGACACCCACCCCTGGCTGGCCGACCACCGGGTGCTCGGCACCGTCCTGCTGCCCGGCACGGCTTTCGTCGAGATGGCCCTGCGGGCCGGACAGGCCGCCGGCCTCGAAGCGCTGGAGGAACTCACCCAGGAGGCGCCGCTGCCGGTACCCGAGCTGGGCGGCGTCGCCGTCCAGGTGGTCGTCGGACCCGAACGCGACACCGCCGACGGCGGCGAAGGACCCGGCAGGCGCGCCGTCGCCGTCTACTCCCGGGCAGCCGACCTCGCAGCCGACCGGCCGTGGACCCGCCACGCTCGCGGCATCCTCGCCACGGGCACCGGACCGGCCCCCGACGGGCACCTCGTCTGGCCCCCCGCCGACGCCCACCCCGTCGACGTCAGCGGCCTGTACCCCGATCTCGCCGCGCTCGGTTACGGCTACGGTCCGGCCTTCCAGGGCCTCAAGGCCGCCTGGCGGCGCGGCGACGAACTCTTCGCCGAGGTCGCGCTGCCCCCGGACAACCGCGCAGACGCCGCCGCGTACGGCCTCCACCCCGCGCTGCTCGACGCCGCCCTGCACGTGGAACGCGTCCTGGACGAGGGCCGCGCCGAGGCCGACCGCACCGCCCTGCCGTTCGCCTGGACGGGCGTCCGCCTGCACGCCCCCGGCGCCGCCGTGCTGCGGGTGCACCTCACCAAACCGGCGCCCGACGCCGTGGCGCTCGCCGTCACCGACCCGACCGGCGCGCCGGTCGCCGCGGTCGAGTCGCTGGTCGTCCGTGAGGTCACCGCCGACCAGCTCGCGGCCGGCGGCGCACCCCACGACTCCCTCTTCCACATCGCCTGGCGGCCCGTCGAGCCGCCGGCCCTCGAGCCCGACTCGACATCCCTATCCGCATCCCTTTCCGTGTCCGAGCCGGACTCCGAGTCCGCGTCCGGAGACCCGGTGATCGCCGTCATCGGTTCGCTCCCGCACGGGCTCGACGCCGCCCACCGCTCCTACCCCGACCTGGCCGCCCTGCGCGCCGCGGCCGACGCGGGCCGGCCCATCCCCGGGACGGTCCTGCTGGCCTGCCCGGACCCGGCCGGGCAGGCCGGCGCCGGCGCGGAAGGTCTCCCCGCCCAGGTCCTGGAAGGGACCCGACGCCTGCTCGCCATCCTCGGCGCATGGCTCGCCGACGAGCGGTTCGCCGCAGTCCGGCTCACCCTCGTCACCACCCATGCCGTCACCACCCGGCACCCCGCCGACTCCGTGAACCTGGCGCAGGCCCCGCTGTGGGGCGCCATACGGTCCGCGCAGGCCGAGAACCCCGGCCGCTTCGCCGTCGTCGACCTGGACGGGACCCCCGAGTCCACGCGCGCCCTGGCTGCCGCCGCCCAGGCCACGGAAGAGACCGAACTGGCGATCCGTCAGGGCAAGTACCTCGCGCCCAGGTTCACCGCCGTCGCCCCGGCCGGCGCCGGTAACGGCCGAGTCGCCGCCTGGAACGCCCAGGGCACCGTACTCATCACCGGTGGCACCGGTCTGCTCGGCTCCCGGCTCGCCCGCCACCTGGTCACCGGACACGGCGTACGCCACCTCGTCCTCGCCAGCCGCCGGGGCGCTGAGGCACCCGGCGCGCGAACCCTCCACGACGAGCTCACCGCGCTGGGCGCCCACGTCCGCCTGGCCGCCGTCGACGCCGCCGACCGCACCGCACTCGCCGCCCTGCTCGCCGACATTCCGGCCGAGCACCCCCTCACCGCCGTGGTGCACGCGGCCGGCGTCATGGACAACGGCCTCGTCGGCGCGCTCACCCCCGAGCAGGTCGCCCGGGTCCTGCGCCCCAAGGTCGACGCGGCCTGGCACCTGCACGAACTCACCCGTGACCTCGACCTGACCGCCTTCGTCCTCTACTCGTCGGCCGGCGGTATGGTGCTCGCCGCCGGCCAGGGCAACTACGCCGCCGCCAACGTCTTCCTCGACGCCCTCGCCGAACACCGCGCCGCCCGAGGACTGCCCGCCACGTCCCTCGCCTGGGGCCTGTGGGAGGGCACCGCGGACGCTGGCGAGGAACTCGGCGCAGCCGACCTGCGGCGGGTGAACCGCTCCGGCGTCACCGAACTCTCCTTCGCCGAGGGCCTCGCCCTCTTCGACGACGCCCTCCGCGCCCCGCACGCCGTCCTCGCACTCGTCCGGCTCGACCGCGCCACCCTGCGTGACCGGGCCGCCGACGTACCCGCGCTGCTCCGAGGCCTGGCGGGCCCCGGCCCGCGCCGTCGCACGCGCACCGGCAGCCCCGCGGTCGACACCGCCACGCTGGAGCGCCGGCTCATCGCGCTCCGGCCGGTCGAGCGAGACCGGTACCTGCTGGAACTCGTCCTCGGCCACGCCGCCGCCGTCCTCGGCCACGACGACCCCGCCGCCGTCCCCCGGACCCGGGGTTTCACCGAACTCGGACTCGACTCCCTCGGAGCCATCGAACTGCGCAACCGGCTGCGTACCGCCACCGGGCTGCGGCTCCCCGCCACGCTGATGTTCGACTACCCCAACTCCCAGGACCTGGCCGGGTTCCTGCTCGCCGAACTGCTCCCCGCCGCCGTGGCCGCACCTGCCACGGCCTCCGCGGCACCGCCCGACGACGAGTCCGTCCGCCGCACCCTGCAGTCCATCCCCGTCGCGCGACTGCGCGAAGCCGGCCTGCTCGACGCGCTGCTGAACCTCGTGACAGCAGAAGACGGTTCGGAACGGCCCGAGAGCGGCACGGACGGCGGGGAGCCCGAGGACCGCACCGAAGCGATCAAGAACATGGGCATCGACGACCTGGTACGCGCGGCCCTCGCGGCCGGCGACGGCAACTGACCGACCTGACTGACGAATTCGAGGGTGACGTGACCACATCGGTTGAGCAGGTCGTCGACGCGCTGCGCAAGTCGCTGCTGGAGAACGAACGGCTGCGCAAGGAATCGGGCAGGCTGACCGCGGCCGCCACCGAACCCGTCGCCGTCGTGGCCATGGGCTGCCGTTTCCCGGGCGGCGTCGCCTCGCCCGAGGACCTGTGGCGGCTGGTCGCCGACGGCGTCGACGCCGTCGGCGGATTCCCCGCCGACCGCGGCTGGGACCCCGCCGTCTACGACCCGGAGCCCGGCAGGCCCGGCAAGAGCTACACCCGCGACGGCGGGTTCCTCTACGACGCCGCCGACTTCGACGCGGCCTTCTTCGGCATCTCGCCCCGCGAGGCCCTGGTGATGGACCCCCAGCAGCGCCTGCTGCTGGAAGTCTGCTGGGAGACGCTGGAGCGCGCCGGTATCGACCCCGCCGCCCTCCGCGGCAGCCGTACCGGGGTCTACGCGGGCGTGATGTACCACGACTACGACGGCGGCAGCGCAGGCAGCTTCGTCTCCGGCCGGATCGCCTACACCCTGGGCCTGGAGGGCCCCGCAGTGAGCGTCGACACGGCGTGTTCGTCGTCGCTGGTGTCGCTGCACCTGGCGGCGCAGGCGCTGCGGTCGGGGGAGTGCTCGCTCGCCCTGGCCGGCGGGGTGACGGTGATGGCCACGCCCGAGATGCTGCTCTACTTCAGCGAGCAGCGGGGCCTGGCGCCGGACGGCCGGTGCAAGTCCTTCGCCGGTGCGGCGGACGGTACGGGCTGGGCCGAGGGTGCGGGTGTGCTGCTGCTGGAGCGGTTGTCCGACGCGCGGCGCAACGGCCACCAGGTGCTCGCCGTGCTCCGCGGCAGCGCGGTCAACCAGGACGGTGCGTCCAGCGGTCTGACCGCGCCCAACGGTCCGGCCCAACAGCGGGTGATCCGGCAGGCGTTGGCCAACGCGGGCCTGTCGTCGGCGGACGTCGACGCGGTCGAGGCGCACGGGACGGGGACGCGGCTGGGTGACCCGATCGAGGCGCAGGCGCTGCTGGCGACGTACGGGCAGGACCGGTCCGCGGATCAGCCCCTCTGGCTGGGGTCGATCAAGTCCAACTTCGGGCACGCCCAGGCCGCCGCCGGTGTCGCCGGCGTGATCAAAATGGTCATGGCGATCCGGAACGACACCCTGCCGAAGACCCTCCACGTCGACCGGCCGACACCACAGGTCGACTGGGAGGCCGGCCACGTCCGGCTGCTCTCGGACAGCCGCGCCTGGCCGCCCGCCGAGGGGCGTCCGCGCCGGGCGGGTGTGTCCTCGTTCGGTCTGAGCGGGACGAATGCGCATGTGATCGTGGAGGAGGCGCCGGACCAGGGGGGCGTCGAGGCCTCTGTCCTGGCCGACGGTCCTGTGCCGGTTCCGGTGGTGCCGTGGGTGGTGTCGGGGCGGACGCCGGGGGCCGTGGCGGCGCAGGCGCAGCGGTTGTTGTCTCTGGTGGGCGATGAGGCGCTGTTGGATGTGGCGTTCTCGTTGGCGACGTCACGCGGGGTGTTCGAGCATCGGGCTGTTGCGGTCGGTTCCGATGCCGGTGAGTTGCGGCGGGCGCTGAGTGCACTGGCCGAGGGTGTGCCGGACCCGGGTGTGCTGGTCGGCCGTGGCAGTGGCACGGGTCGTTCGGCGTTTGTGTTCACGGGTCAGGGTGCGCAGCGGTTGGGGATGGGGCGTGAGCTGTGCGCGGCGTTCCCGGTGTTCGCGTCGGCGTTCGACGCGGTGGTGGCGGAGTTGGACGGGTGGTTGGGCCGGCCGTTGCGGGAGGTGGTGTGGGGTGAGGACGTCGGGTTGTTGAACCGTACGGGGTTCGCGCAGCCGGCGTTGTTCGCGTTCGAGGTGGCGTTGTTCCGTCTGGTGGAGTCGTGGGGCGTGCGCCCGGACTTCGTGGCGGGGCATTCGGTCGGTGAGATTGCCGCCGCCCACGTCGCGGGGGTGTTTTCCCTTCAGGATGCGGCCAGGCTGGTCGCGGCGCGTGGTCGGTTGATGGAGGCGCTGCCGGAGGGCGGTGCGATGGTGGCGTTGCAGGCGGGTGAGGCGGAGGTTGTGCCGCTGCTGGGTGACCGGGTTGGCGTGGCGGCGGTGAACGGGCCGCAGGCGGTGGTGGTTTCGGGTGATGAGGACGCGGTCCTCGACGTCGCCGCGCATTTCGGGGCGCTGGGCCGTAAGACGTCGCGGCTGGCGGTGTCGCACGCGTTCCATTCGGTGTTGATGGAGCCGATGCTCGACGAGTTCCTTGCGGTGGCTGGGGAGTTGGAGTATCGGGAGCCGTCGGTCCCGGTGGTCTCGACGGTGACCGGTGTGCTGGGCGCGGAGTTGGCCTCGCCGGAGTACTGGGTGCGGCAGGTGCGGGAACCGGTGCGTTTCGCGGATGCCATGCGTACCTTGGAGGCGGACGGTGTCAGTCGGTTCCTGGAGCTGGGCCCGGATGGTGTGTTGACTGGGTTGGCGCAGCAATCGGTGGTTGGCGAGAATGCCGTACTGGTCGCTGCGACCCGCCGCAACCGGCCGGAGCCAGCCGCGCTGGTGACCGCAGTCGCCCAACTCCATGCCTCTGGTGTGGTGATGGACTGGTCGGCGTTCTTCGCGGGCGCCGGCGCCCGCCGCATCGACCTGCCCACCTACCCCTTCCAGCGCGAGCGGTACTGGGTCGAAAGTCCGCAGAGCCGGGCGGACGTGGCCTCCGCAGGCCTGATCGCTGCCGGACATCCGCTGCTCGGCGCAGCGGTCATGCTCGCCGACTCGGACGGTGTGGTGCTCACCGGCCGCGTCTCCCTCGCCACGCACCCCTGGCTCGCCGACCATGCGATCGGGACTTCGGTTATCTTTCCCGGTGCCGCTTTTGTAGAGCTCGCGATCCGCGCTGGTGACAACGCCGGGTGCGGGGTGCTGGAGGAACTCGCCCTTCAGGCGCCGTTGGTGGTGCCGGTGTCGGGTGGTGTGCAGGTTCAGGTGGTGGTGGGAGCTGGGGATGCTGTGGGTCGGCGTTCGGTGTCGGTGTTCTCGCGGGTTGAGGAGCGGTCTGATCTGCCGTGGACGTTGCATGCGCAGGGTGTGCTGGCTTCCGGTCCGGTCATTGCCGGTGAGGATCTGAGCCAGTGGCCTCCGGTGGGTGCGGAGGTGGTGGAGGTTGAGGGTGCGTACGGGGTGTTGGCGGAGTTGGGGTATCGGTACGGGCCGGTGTTCCGGGGTCTGAGGGCGGCGTGGCGGCGGGGCGAGGAGTTGTTTGCCGAGGTTGAGCTGCCGGAGCAGGCGCGGGCGGATGCGGAGCGGTTCGGGGTGCATCCGGCGTTGCTGGATGCGGCGATGCATGTGGCGTTGATCGGCGGGACGGGGACCGGTGAGCCGGTGCTGCCGTTCGTGTGGAACGGGGTGCGCCTGCACGCGGCGGGTGCCTCGGAGCTGAGGGTCCGCCTGGCGTCTTCGGCTCAGCGGGACGGGGTGGCGCTGTTCGTGGCCGACCACAGCGGTGATCCGGTGCTGACGGTGGAGTCGCTGGTCTCACGTGCGGTCTCGGCCGAGCAACTGGGCGCCTCCGCCGGTGCCGGCGACGCGCTGTACAGCGTGGATTGGCGGGCTGCTCCGGAGTCCGGCGAAGCCTCCGTCGTGGGGTGGACCGCGTGGGAGGAGCTTTCGGCCGAGGGACCGGTGCCGGACGCGGTGGTGTGGGAGTGTGCCGCGCCGGAGGGGGATGGCCCGTCGGCGGTGCGTGGGGTGGCCCTGGCGGTTCTGGGGGTGGTGCAGGGCTGGTTGGCGGGGGAGCGTTTTGCGTCGTCGCGGTTGGTGGTGGTGACGCGGGGTGCGGTGGCTACGGCCGAGGGTGCTGTGGTGGATGTGCGGCAGGCGCCGGTGTGGGGTCTGGTGCGGGCGGCGCAGGCGGAGAATCCGGGCCGGTTCGTGCTGGTGGACACGGACGGCTCGGCCTCGCTGGGGGTGGTGTTGGCTTCGGGTGAGCCGGAGTTGGCGGTTCGCGGGGGTGTGGTGCTGGTGCCGAGGCTGGCTCGGGTGTCGTTGGCCGTCGCGCCGGAGCCGGCGGCCGGGCCGGTGTTCGATCCGGAGGGGACGGTGCTGGTCACCGGTGGTACGGGTGGTCTGGGTGCTCTGGTGGCGCGGCATCTGGTGGTCGAGCACGGGGTTCGGCATCTGCTGTTGGCGAGTCGGCGCGGTCTGGAGGCGCCGGGTGCGGTGGAGCTGCGGGACGAGTTGGCTGCCTTGCGTGCGGAGGTCCGGGTCGCGGCGTGTGATGTGTCGGATCGTGGGGCGTTGGCGGGGTTGTTGGCGGATGTTGCGGCTGGTGGGCGTGCGTTGCGG